>DASVHB010000512.1:0-3010 GCA_036379195.1 Pirellulales bacterium | reverse complement strand
CGACCTAAAAAGCCCGCGTCCTGGCCCGGCCACACGCTGCCATCGGTGTTGAAGATGCGCATCGGCAATCGCACGGCGCCGGGCAGTCCGCCCGCGTCGCCGCGCAAGTGGCGCACGAGCGCCGCCACGCTGGGAAAATCGTTGGGCGGACCGGGGTTGGCATTTTCCGCGTTCATCGGCTGATGCGGCTGGCCGGTGAGCATGTAGTAGCCGCTCGATGAATGTGCGTTGTCGCCGCTGGCCATCGCCCGCAGCACGCACACGCGGTCGGCCACGCGGGCCGTCAGCGGCATCAGCTCGCCCACGTCGATGCCCGGCACATTGGTGGCGATGTGTTTGAATTCGCCGCGAACTTCCGGCGGGGCATCGGGCTTGGGATCCCAGGTCGAATGCTGCGGCGGCCCGCCCATCAGAAACAGCACGATGCACGAGCGCGCCTTCGGCGGGCCGCCGGCCGAGGCCGCCGCGCGGGCTCGCATTAGTTCGGGCAGGCCCAGGCCCATCAGGCCGAGACTACCGGCGCGCAAGATTTCGCGCCGCGTGATCCCGTCGCATAGCCGCCCCCCCTTGCCATGAATTTGCAGCATAAGGCCAGCCCGACTGAGAATGACGGAGCCAATCTACCCCATCTCGTCCGAGTATAACCAAAGGCCGGACCTTGGGAAAGCGATGCTCGTCGCCACGGAGTATCGGAGCTACCTGCACTGCGAGCGGTAGGCGACGCCGTAATCGCCGTCGATTGCCGGCGTGTGAGTAAGGTGATCGCAGGCATCCACCGTTTCGTCCCCATCGACTCTAAGAGGGGGGAATGATCCGGTATTGATGGTTTGGTGCTAAAAGCGCGATCTCATTGTTTCGCCGGCTGATGATGACGTCAAAAAGATTGAGCACATCGCGGCCGAGCAAGCTGAAGCCAAGGTCTTCAGATCCGGCAAAGGCAGCGAATTCACCGCGGATTCGCGCGGGCGGCCCTCCCGTGGTCTCTAGCTCGATTAGCGTGTTCACGAGCACAAATTCCGACTGCCCTCCAGCGCCAAACATGCCGACGCCTTCGCTGAGTTGTCTAACCGGCAAGTCAAGCTTTGCCAGTAGCGCGGCGCTAAAGACGCTTCGATCGGCGCCGACATCGACAAGAAACTCATCGGCGACCAATCGTCCTCCGAGAGCGGATACACGTCCTCGTACGATTGGCCGATACACGCCATCGTCGGAACGCGACCATTCACCCGGGATTTGCATAGATCCGCGGACCTTTCCTTGCGACGACGTATTTCACGAAGGCGCCTGGATCTTCGGGATGCGCCGCTTCGGCTAACCGCCAAGCTTCTTGGGCGGTGTCAGCAATAAACGCCTCTTGACCCGCCACCGCCACATATTGCCCCCTGGCTGAGGGCAACAGGTCTGGCCAATGAGCCGCAAGCCAGTCTGAGTTGAGCTTGGCGCGTGCAAAGGCAATGCGGCTGCGTTCGATCAGCGCCGGATCAGTGACTTCTTCCAAGAGCAGTTGGTGGTTTTCCATGACAGCACTGCATTTAAGACTATCCCAACTTTACCATGTTCAGAGTATCAGAGCTACCTGGACTGCGAGCCGTAGGCGACGCCGTAATCGCCATCGATCGTCTGTTTGTGGTGCACGTAGAACAGAAAGCTGGCCGAGAGCAGCGACTGGCTCACCACCAGGGTGGCCAACAGCCGGCGGGCGGATGTTGCCGTTGCCGCTGCGCCGCCCGGCGACAACGCCAGATGCACGAGCCACATCACCTCGAGCGGATAGACGATGATCATGTAATGCCGATGGATGGGCAGACATGAAATCGTGAGCAGCAGCCCATAGCCCCAGAACGCCGCGTTGCAGAGCAATTCGGTCGTCGAACCGCGCGAGAGGAAGATGCCGCGCCAATTCAGGCGCTGGGACCGCAGATGGCCAATGGCCCGCAGGCCGATGGCCGCTCCGGCCGCCAAGGACACCAGATGCAGCGCCGCAACCAGATAGGAGGGTTGCCCGGCAAAGAGCGGCTGCCGCAGGAAATCGACGTAATCATTTCCCAAGGCGTGATCGAGGCCCACGCCCAGCGGCTCGGTCAACCAGCGGGTGAGGTACTTGAACTCCAGCGCGCGGGCGAGCTTGAATTTGGTCAGGTGCGGCTGGGTTGAAATGGTCGTGACATGAATGAACCAGGGTATGAGTGGCAAGGATGCCAGCACGCTGCCCGCCAGCCAACTCTTCCAGGCGACCCCGCGTAGCGCTGGCTGCCGCTCGCCCGGTAGTCCCGACCCTTGTGGCCGGCCGACGGATGACACCGGGTGTGTCGAGATCGCCCCATCACCAGGCCGGGCACAAGGCCCGGGACTACCGGCTGCGCCGCGCTGCCATAGCCAGCTCCACAGCGCAAAGCCGCCCGTGAAGAAAAACGCGCCGAGGTGGATTTGCCCGATTATGGCACCGAGCACTCCCCAGCCAAATGCCGCCAGCGGCCGCCGCCGATACCACCAACAGGCCAAGAACAGCACGATCAGCAACGGCAACAAACAGGGTGGCCAAATCTTGCGGTGATGCAACACGGCCAGCGGGTTTACCGACACCAGCGCCGCCGCCCAAAGCCAGCTTTCGCGTTCGCTTCGCGGAACGCAGCATACGGCGAATCCGATCAGCAGCAGAATCGAAGCGATGCTCAACCAGGCCACCCCTCGGGCCAAGCCAACCGGAGTGTTGCTCGCCCAGGCTAAGGGCACAAAGGCCCACAAGCTCATGCCAGGGTTTTCGGGACCGGCGCTGCTGGGCATGCCGACCCACGAGAGCGGCTCGGTGCTGCCGGCGGCTTGCGCATGCCGATAGGTCCAGGCTTCGTCGGCTTTGTACTCAATGTCGTCCAGCCAAGTCAGCCGCAGCACGCCACCCAGGACCACGACGAGGGCCAACGCCAGCCAGGCGCTTAGGCTCGGCGTCGGATTCTCCGGCGGCGGATTTTCTTCAGAAGATATCATGGTGGCTGGGGCAGAGCCTTGGCGA
>DASVHB010000511.1:0-10708 GCA_036379195.1 Pirellulales bacterium | reverse complement strand
ATTGCCTGCCCTGCCCGGACCCTGAGCCGGCAGCGAATCGTCGGGCAATACCTCCAGCCGCAGCGCGGTGACGCCCGAAACCGCCAGCGGGGCAGACAGTACATAAGTGTCTTTCTCGGGGCTGGCGCCGGTGGCCAAGATCGAACCATCGTCGAGAGGCTTGAACGCGGCGCCGCCGGGCGAGCCGCTGACCTGCGCGGCCAAGGTGGTCCAGGCCAACTTGCGAGCGCGCAGCTCGCGTTCCCACTCGGCCTGGGCCGCGGCAAGTTCGGGCCGCGGCTGATCGATCTCTGCACGAACTTGGGCGATCTCCACGTCGAGCCGCTTGATCTCGGCCGCTTCTTCGGCGGTGGGCAGCGGCGTTTGCTCCTGGCGGCCGACCGCGCGCTCGCTGAGGTCGGCGAAGAACGCCGCCATGCGGTAAAAATCTTTGGTCGTAAACGGATCGAACTTATGATCGTGGCATTCGGCGCAGCCCAGCGTGGCGCCCAGCCAGGCGGCGGCCGTGTTGCGCACGCGGTCCGCCGAGTATTTGGCGGTGTATTCCTTGGGCTGCGCGCCGCCTTCCTCGGTGGTTTGCAACAGGCGGTTATAGCCCGAGGCGATTCGCTGCTCGCGCGTGGCGCCGGGCAGCAGGTCGCCGGCAAGCTGCTCGATGGTGAACCGATCGAACGGCATGTCGTCGTTGAAGGCCGCGATCACATAATCGCGATAGAGCCAGACCTGCCGATCGTTGTCGCTATGGTATCCGCCCGAATCGGCATAACGGACGACGTCGAGCCAATACGCCGCCATGCGTTCGCCAAACTGCGGCGACGCCAGCAGCCGATCGACCAGTTCGTCGTAGGCGTTGCCGCGCTGATCGGCCAGAAAAGCGGCGATGTCGGCAGGCCGCGGCGGCAGCCCGGTCAGATCGAACGAGAGCCGGCGGATGAGCGTGCGACGATCGGCTTCGGGGGCGGGCGCGAGGCCGTGCTCTTCGTGCCGGGCGGCGATGAAATAGTCGATCGGGTTGTGAGGCCAAGCCTGGTTTTTGATGGCCGGTAGGGCGGCCCGCTGCGGCTTGAGGTACGACCAATGAGCGTCGAACTTGGCGCCCTCGTCGATCCAACGCTTGACCAACTCGATTTCCTCCGCCGTCAGCGGCGGCTTTTTCGAGTCGGGCGGCGGCATCCGCAAATCGGCATCGGTACTGGTGATGCGTTCGACGAGCGAACTACCAGCGGCATCGCCCGGCACGATGGCATCGCGGATGGCCTTGTCGCGGATGTGCAATTCCAGGTCGGCTTTGCGCTGCGCCGCATCGGGACCATGACAGGCATAGCAGCGGCTCGAGAGGATGGGCTTGATCTGCTCGCTGTAGTTCACCGGGGGACCATCCGCGGCGGTGGCGGCGCGGGCGATGAGCAATACTACCGCGAGCCTTGGCAGGCAGCTTGAACAGAAACGTTGAAAGCGGTGAAGTTCCATTACCTCGGGTCGGGGGCAGCGGTTGGCGGCGTGGCGTGATTGGCATGCGGCATCGACGAGGCGGATCGACCCATCAAGCGATGCGGCTCATTTACGATGATAACCTATGGCCATCCACTGGCTCAATGAATGCCTACCAGCATGGTGGCCTAAAAGCGCGTGATCGAGCCGCACTAACCCGAAGCGCAAGCGAATATACGGTGACTCCGCCTCGCTTGAGCTTCGGGTTGCTGTAGTCTTCGCACCAGCGTCACTGGGGCATCGCCAAGGCTCTGCCCCAGCCACCGGGCCGGGGCACGGCAGCGCGATGCCTGGAAATGGCAGGCGCTATTCGTTCGAGGGGCTAATAATACTCCTTCCAATTCGCTCGATAGCCCAAGCCCAAGTTGACAATCCGCTGCAAAAGCTCCTCGAAGCCCATGCCGGCGGCGTTGGCCGATTCGGCGAAATCTTCGCCGTAAGCCAGGTTCGGATTGGGGTTCGCTTCGAGCAGATACACCTTCCCGTCGTCCTTCAGGCGGAAGTCGAGCCGCGCGTAGCCGCTCAGACCCAGGATGCGGTAGATGCGCTTGCACAAGCGCGGCAAACGCTCCGCGACGCCGTCGGGTAATTCGGCGGCCGCGCAGGTCATGATGCCGTGCCGCGCCTGGTAGTCGTGGTCCCACTTCACCTTGGCTGTGGCGATCCGCGCCAGACCATCGGCCATCTTGGTGAACACCATCTCCCAAACCGGCAAGGTGCGCAGCCGCAAGTTGCCCATCACGCCCACGTACAACTCGCGGCCTTCGATATATTCTTCCACCAGCGCGTCGGTGCCCACCTGCTCGTGGACGAAAGCCACGCGGTCTTTGAGCTTCTCGTCGCTGGTGACAATCGAGGCCTGCGAAATGCCCAGCGACGCCTCTTCGGTGGCCGATTTGACCAGCAACGGAAACTTCAGCCGGCGCAACGGCTTGATGACCCGCCCGATCGGATAAACCGCAAAGTCGGGCACGGCAATCCGGTGATACGACAAGATCTTTTTGCTCAGGGCCTTGTCGTGCGAGAGCATCAGCCCGCGCGGGTTGCAGCCGGTGTACGATTGCTGCATCAGCTCCAAGTAGCTCACCACGTGCGTGTCGTAGAGCGTGACGCCGTGGAATTCTTCGAGCAGGTTGAAATGAATGTGCGGCTGCCAATCGACGATGGCGTCGCGCAGCACGCCCAGATCGTTGCTCACGCCCAAAGGCCGTGCGTCGTGGCCCAGGTTGGTCAGACCGGCCACCACGTCGTATTCCGTTTTCCACTCCGCCATTTCCTTGGCGGAGATCCCTTTGATGCTGGCGGGCGGCACGAGGGATTCGTGCATCAGCACCAGCACGCGGCACCGTCTCATAAGGCGAACCGGTGATGGCCGTTTTGTAAATAGTTCATGGTTTGAACCGTCAGCAGCACCGCGGCGTCTTGCCGAGTCTGCCCGCGGTCGCGATCGCAATGAAGCCCCAGTTGGCGGCACCGCACGATCATCTCTTGCAGCACCTGGTCGATGGTGTATGGATGCTCGCCGGTCCAATGGGCCACGGTGCGCCGCAAGTCGGGCCGCGCACGGCGCAAAAAGGTCGCCGCCGATTCGTGCGCGCCGCGCGGCGAACTCGAAAACAAGCGGCGCAGGTCGCGGTCGTACACTTCCGGATGGTCGGTCGAATACCGCACCTGCTTGGCCTGATAGTGTTCACGCAGCGTTTTGCGCGTCTCCGACAGCGGCTCGACGCGCTTCCGCGACCGCACCAGCGGCCGGCGACCCGCAAGCTGACGCATCAGTTCATCGACGTATTGCAGCTTTTTCAGCGCCGGCCAGCGGGCATAACGCGTCTGCCAGCGTGAATCGGGCGCCAGCCACACCGCGAAGGTCTCGGCAAAATCTTCCCACGGGTGGCTCTGGGCGTACCACGAATTCAGGTGCAGCACGTAATTGCGGCTCATGGGCCGCGGTTGATAAATGTCGGGATACGGCCGCGACGATCGGCCAAACACCCGCTGCCAGGGGCGGCGGCGATGCAGCCGGTAAGCCGTGTCGATGGCGTGACCGGCCTCGTGCCGCAAAATGCGCATGCACCACGACCGCGTGGCGCCTTCGGCTTCGAGCATCATGCGGTCTTCGAGCCGGGTCAATCGCGGGTGGGCCAGGTAAAACGGGATGGCGATGCCCGGCACTTCGTCGGGCGAGAACCACTCTTCGCTGAGCCAACAGTGAGGCCGCAGGGCGATGTCGCGGGCTTCCAACTCGGCGTGAAGCTGGGCGATCCGTTCTTCCAACGGCGTGCCTTCGATTTTCAGGCCCAGGTCGCACAGCCGCACGTCGAGCAGCTCGTCGTCCGAGAGCCGGGTCCACGGAAAATCGGCGGCGCGTGCGGGCTGACGGGCGGAAGATTTACGCGGCGGACGTGGCTTCACAGAAACGCTTCTCGAGAGCTTTTTGACTATCGTAACCTCCCGGAAGCAAAAAATCTTCCCCGAAGCGGTCAGATTCGCCGCGGGCTTCTCCGCGTTTCGGGGGAATGGCCCTACCGCCGGCCACACCGGACGGGCTACCGCTCGCCAAAGCCGCCGCCGCCGGGCGTTTCAATGCTTAACACATCGCCGGGCTGCGCGAGGAATTGCACTTGGCCGGGCAACGGCTCGCTGGCGCCGTCGGCACGACGCAGAAGGTTCCGCCCCGGCTCGCCGGGCTGCCCGCCTTTCAGGCCGAACGGGCGGTATGCCCCGCGCCGCTGCGAAAGAATCGACACTTCGAGCGCCCGCAAGAACTCGATTCTTCGCACCACGCCGTCGCCGCCGCGATGTCGGCCCGCTCCGCCCGAACCGCGGCGAATCGAAAACTCATGCACCCGCACGGGATAGCGCCGCTCGAGCACTTCGGGGTCGGTCAGCCGCGTGTTGGTCATGTGCGTGTGGACGGCGTCGGCGCCGTCGGCCTGCGGCGTGGCGCCCGCCCCGCCGCAAATGGTTTCGTAGTATCCGAACTGAGCGTCGCCAAACAACAGATTGTTCATCGTTCCCTGACTGGCCGCCGCCACACCCAGCGCACCCAAGAGCACGTCGACCACTCGTTGCGAGGTTTCAACATTGCCCCCCACCATCGCCGCGCTTTCGGCCGGCGTGGGGCCTTCGGGCGGATTCAGCAAACACTCGGGCAGCACAATCCGCACTGGCGCGAGCACACCCTGGTTCAGCGGAATCTCTTCGGCGATCAAGCACCGCAAACAGTACATGACCGCGGCAGTGACGATCGCCCGGTTGGCGTTTAGGTTGCCCGAAAGCACCGCCCCGGTACCGCTGAAATCGATGGTCGCCGCATCGCCCGCGATGGTAATGGCCACGGCGATCGGCGCGCCGTCGTCTAAATGATCGACAAAGCGATATTCACCGTCGCCCAACCGGGCCAATGCTGCCCGCATCTTGCGCTCAGCGGCGTTCTGAATGTGCGACATGTATGCCGTCACCACGGGCAGCGAGTATCGCTCGACCAGTCGTGCCAGGTCGTGCGCTCCCCGTTGGTTGGCGGCGACCTGCGCCGCAATGTCGGCCAGGTTGTCGGCCACGTTGCGGCTGGGATACGGCCCGGCGGCGAGCAGTTCGCCTAGCTCGTCCATGCGCGAATGCCCCGCGTCGACGAGCTTGAAATTGCGGATCAGCACGCCTTCTTCCGCCAGATTGCGCGAGAAGGGAGGCATCGAGCCGGGACGGACTCCGCCGATCTCGGCATGATGCGCCCGGCTGGCGGTAAAGAATAAGAGTTGCTGCTCCAGCCGGCCACTAGGGCCGGGATTAACGGTGGGAGGGTTGCCATACACCGGCGTCACGACCGTGACGTCGGGCAGGTGCGAGCCGCCGCGATAAGGATCGTTTGTCACATAGACATCGCCGGGCCGCATCGCGGGATTGTCAATCAGCAACCGCTTGACCGTTTCGCCCATCGCCCCCAAATGCACGGGAATATGCGGTGCGTTGGCCACCAGGTCGCCTAATGCGGTGAAAACCGCGCAACTGAAATCGAGCCGCTCCTTCACATTCACACTGCTGGCCGTGCCCCGCAGCGTGATGCCCATCTGCTCGGCGATGCCGGCAAACTGGTTGTTGAAGATTTCGAGCATTACGGGGTCGGCCGCGGTCGAAACCGCCGCGCGTGCGTGCCCGCTCACGTCGTTCAGCAGCAATTCGCCGCGAGCGAGGATCTCTCCCTGCCAGCCCGGATCGATGACCGTGGTCGAGGCGGCCTCGTGAAGGATGGCAGGCCCGTGCAGTAAGTCGCCGGGCCGCAGCGCGGCGCGGTCGTAAACTTTGGTTTCGTGCCGCACCGCATCGAACCACGCGAGGGCGGTGGCTTCGCAGGCGGGATGTCTCGGCACGGCGGTGGCGCGGGGCGGCTCGAAGTCGGCGGTGTGGCCGACTACTTCCACGCGCATCGCCACGATCTCTAGCGGCCGATCGTCGCGCCGATAGCCGTACAATCGCTGGTGTTCTTCGGCGTAGGCGCTCGCGTAGTCGTTGTCCGCCGGTCCGGCGATGGTCAGATAAGCATCGAGTCCGCGATAGCGCAGGTCGAGCGAGCGGCGGATTTCGATCTGCGCGTCGGCAATGCCTTCGGCCAGCACCTCGCGCCGGGCTTCGTCGGCCAATGCTTGGAATCGGTCATCCAAACCGGCCAACGTCTGCGGCGAATAAGCCTGATAGACGCCGGCGGCGCGGTGCCGCACGACGTCGGCCTGGCCAATGCCATAGGCGCTGAGCAGGCCAGCATCGGCGTGCAACAGCACGCGGGTCATTTGCAGCTCGCGGGCCACGGCGCAGGCGTGCTGGCCCGCCGCGCCGCCAAAAGCCACCAGCACATAATCGCGCGGATCGTATCCTTTGGCCACCGAAATCGACTGGATGGCTTTGACCATGTTCGAGTTGGCCACACGCACGAAGCCATCGCACAGCTCGATGTGCGAAAGCCGCTTGCCGGTCGCGGCGAATACGCGATCGGCCAGCTCGTCGAGCCGGCGCTCGACCGCCGCGCGATCGAGCGGAAAGGGAAAATGCCGCGGCAGAATTTTGCCGAGCAGAAAATTGACATCCGTGACCGCCAGCGGTCCGCCGCGGCCATAACAAGCCGGGCCGGGATCGGCCCCGGCGCTATCGGGGCCGACCACCAACTTCACGCCGTCGAAATGACAAACCGAGCCCCCGCCGGCGGCGACCGTTTCGATCGCCAGCATCGGCGCCACGACGCGCACGCCGGCCTTCTCGGTTTCGTACTCCAGTTCAAAACGGCCGTCGTAGCGGGCCACATCGGTGCTGGTGCCGCCCATGTCGAACCCGATCGATTTTTCAAAACCAGCCTGCCGCGCCACGTGCGAAAAGCCGACCACGCCGCCCGCCGGTCCCGAGAGGATGCTGTCTTTGCCGACGAACTGCTCTGCCCGCACCAACCCGCCCGCCGAGGTCATGATCCGCAGCTCGCCGCCCAGCGCCGCCCGCAGTCGCGCCACATACCTCCGCAGTACGGGATTCAGATAGGCGTCGACCACGGTGGTGTCGCCGCGCGAAACCAGCTTGATCAGCGGCGCCACGCGGCTGCTGACGCTGATTTCTTCGAAGCCAAGCTCCATGGCAATTCCGGCCACCAGTTCTTCATGCGCAGGCTGATCGAAAGCGTGCAACAGGCAGATGGCCAGCGACTCGATGCCTTGGCTTCGCAGCTCACGCACTTGCTCACGGACAACCGTCCGGTCGGGCACGGCCAGCACCTGACCATCGACAGTCACGCGCTCATCGATTTCGATCACTCGGTCGAACAGCGGCGCGGGCTTGCGGATGTTCAAGTCGAACAGTTTCGGACGGTTTTGATAGCCGATGTTCAAGATGTCGCCAAAGCCGCGCGTGGTGACCAGCGCCGTCTTTGCCCCGCGGCGGGTGAGCAAGGCATTGGTGCCGCGGGTTGTGCCTAAGCGAACGCTTACCTTCGGCAACAGCTCGCCCGCCGCCAGGCCGAGCAAATAACGGATTCCCAGCACGGGCGACTCGTCTTCGCCAACCAGCTCATACGCCTGGCCGGCGGTTGGTTCGGCTGCCAGAGGGGTGTCGAGCGAGAGCGTGCCCGTCGCCGAGTTGAACTCCGTGACGCGCGCGATTGCGATGGTGTCGCCGCCGACACCGAGCAAACGCAGTTGAACGCCATCCCAGAATCGCGGCGGATCGGATCGCCGCGCGAGATCAACGATCTGCGAGCGGCCAGAGCCTTCGGCGACAGCGCCTTTGGTCACGCCCGAACTGAGTAGTTTGTGCCGCCGCAGCGTGCCATCGGGCAGTCGCGCGAAACAATCGGTAAACGTGCCGCCAACGTCGATCCAGAATTCGGGTTCATCCGCAGGCATGTTCCGACGAAAAATACCAGTACTGGGCCGTAGGATGACCTTCCTAGGTCGTCCATGCGGCTTCCACTGGTTACCCGGTGGACGACCTGGGAAGGTCGCCCTACGGATGCCGCGATCTCAGGATTACCGGTTTCGATTGCCAAAACCGGTCAGACGTTTTTCCTTGAACTCACGATCAGACGCCAGTGCTACCGTGCCGCGGCGACGGCTCCGGCGGCCTCGGCCAACTCGGCGGCGCGGTGCGTGCTTTCCCAGGTGAATTGCGGCTCGCTGCGGCCAAAATGCCCGCCCGCCGCCGTTAGCCGGTAAATCGGCCGCCGCAAATTCAGGTACTTGATGATGCCGCTGGGCGTCAGCGGAAACAGCTCTTTGATGACCTCGCAAATTCGACCATCATCAAGCCGGCCGCTGCCGTCAGTATCAACGTGTACGCTCACCGGCTCCGAAACACCGATGGCATAGGCAAGCTGCACTTCGCAACGCTCGGCCAGGTCGGCGGCCACGATGTTCTTGGCCACGTGGCGCGCCATGTAGGCCGCGCTGCGATCGACCTTGGTCGGGTCTTTGCCGCTGAACGCCCCGCCACCGTGCCGCCCCCAACCACCATAAGTATCGACGATGATTTTCCGCCCGGTCAGCCCGCAGTCGCCGTGCGGCCCGCCCACTACAAATCGCCCAGTGGGGTTGATATGGTACGTAATATCGCCGCTCACCAGGTCGGCCGGCAGAATTGGCTTGACGATCTTATTGATCACGGTGCGGCGAATTTCTTCGTGGCTCACTTCGGGAGCGTGCTGCGTTGAAACGACGATGGTGTCGATTCGCACCGGCCGGTTGCCGTCGTACTCGACCGTCACCTGGCTCTTGCTGTCGGGCCGCAGCCAGGCCACGTCGCCTTGCCGTCGGGCCGAGGTCAGTGCATTGGTGATGCGGTGAGCCAGGGCAATGGGCAGCGGCATCAGTTCGGGCGTGTCGTTCGAGGCATAGCCGAACATCAGCCCTTGGTCGCCGGCGCCAATATCCTTGCCCGCCGAGCTGTTTTCGTTCACACCTTGGGCAATGTCGGGGCTTTGCTTGCCGATCATGACCATCACCGAACAGGTGTCGGCGCAGATGCCCATTTGATCGTCGGTGTAACCGACGTCACGGATGACGCGGCGAACCACGTCGGCATAATCGACCACCGCGCGGGTGGTGATTTCTCCGGCGACAATGGCTGCCCCGGTGCTGACCATCGTCTCGCAAGCCACGCGGCTGAGCGGATCTTGCTCCAGCAAGGCATCGAGCACACCGTCCGAGATTTGGTCGGCCAGCTTGTCGGGATGCCCCATGCTGACCGATTCGCTGGTAAACAAAAACTTGCCGGAAGCCACGTTCATTCTCCTCGAGGTTAAACCGCCGACCGCGTCCAAAGCGACATAAGCTACGCATTATAAGTCTGCCTGGGTACGGGCAGCAAGCGGCTCTCGACGTGGATCGCCGCGGGTTCACGGAACTTAAAATAACCCGGTGGCTGGGGCAGAGCCTAAGCGATGCCCCGGATGATTCGCTTCCGGGGCATCGGCAAGCCTCTGCCCCAGCCACCGGCGGTAAGAATGGCTTCGGCGGGCGTCACCACCTCGGCGGCGGCTGACCGACTCAGTATAATGACCATCATGACTGCTTCACTGCTTCCTTCGAGTTTTCTGTTCCGCTTTTCGCTGCCCTGCCGGCATCACGATCCGCTTTGGACCGATCAGGGCGCGGGACTGGACGAATCGTTCCGGCTGCTCGATTTGGCCGAAGTCGACGCCCAGCCGACCTTTGCCGAAATGCGGCTGGCCTGGAGCGACGCCGGGCTGGCGTTTTCGGCGGCGGTGCGCGGCAAGCGGCAACTGCCCTGGTGCCGCGAAACACGCCCAGACGATAGCGACGGCGTACGGATTTGGATCGACACGCGCGACACGCACAATATTCACCGCGCGAGCCGGTTTTGCCATCAGTTCATGTTCATGCCCGGCGGCGCGGGCCGCGGGCTCGACGAACCGGCCGCCGACCAAATGCTGATCCACCGCGCCAAGGAAAATGCCAAGCCGGTGCGACCCGGCGTGCTGCGCGTGCGCCGCGAAAAGCGGCCCGACGGCTACTTGCTCGAAGGGCTGATTCCGGCCGCCGCCTTGACTGGTTTCGACCCGGCTGAGAATCCGCGGCTTGGTTTTACGTATGCCGTGGTCGACCGCGAGCTTGGCGAGCAGCCCTTCAACTGCTCGCCGCAGTTTCCTTATCGCGAAGACCCGAGCTTGTGGGCGACGTTGGAGTTGGTGCCTAAATAGCGTAGAGGAAAGCCGAGTGGAGCGTGATCAATCACCGTTCATCCCCGGCCATCCGCCGCGCCGCGACGGCGCTGGTTTGCGCGTCGCTTCCGTCGGTCATCTCCTGGCTGCTGCTTGCGGCGCTGATGGTCTCGCGTGAAAAAGCGCCGCCCGTCGGTTCGCCAAATCCGGCCAAGGCGCCGATCTGGATGCAAGGTCCTGGAGACTTGCTCGTCTATGGTGATCCGTGGGTCGCAGGCACAGGATATTTTTGGTACGTCTTGGAGATCGCCATCGTGATTGGCTTGGTTGCGTGGTCAGTGGTAACGACGGCGGACGCGGCAAACCGAAAAGCCGCGGGCCAACATCGCGTTTGGTTTCAGCTCGTTGCCATCTCGATCGCGGTTGGTTTTGTCTTGGCCGGGCCGTGGTATTATGCGTTGTTGCGTGCGCTCGGCGGCAAAACATGACGCGCCGGGGCATCGCCCAGGCTCCGCCTGGGCTGCGCAGAATTTGTGACTACGGTCACCCGCGGTTGGTTCCGGTTTT
>DASVHB010000510.1:0-10866 GCA_036379195.1 Pirellulales bacterium | reverse complement strand
GAACGAGCCGCCGGTTTCTGGTTGAAAGTGGGTCGGGAGGCGCTCGAATCCTCGTCTCCTGGTTTTCAGCCAAGCGCTAAACCGTCTCAGCTACCGACCCGTGATCCGCTGTCTGCCAACGAAAAAAAGCCCGGTGTCTCGTGACACCGGGCCTTTTTGAAGAGCCTTGCTTTGCCGCACCGGCCGGCAGGCCGGGCAAGAAACTCAGTGGCCGAGCGTCACAAGCGCAACGGATGCGAGGGGAGCGAATTCGCCGGTTGACCGGCAAATAAGCACGTCCCTTTGCGTTCGTTGGTGATGCTGGGCCGTTTGGACATCATGGGAAAAATCTCGCTGGCCCCGCGCCGGCCGGTAGGCCGGGCCAGTAGTCTGGGGCCGTCGTTAAAAGCGGCACGACCTGATCGCGTAAGCGGTCGTGCCTGATACCTTATACCCTGTTAGACGCCGGAAGTTTCGTTTGGTTCACAAAAATTCTCCGGCCCGTCGGGAATTCAGCCGCTCAGCCTTAGGGGCCGCTTGTTGATCGTGCAACGTATCGAATGCCCCGGTCCTGGCTTTAGGGGCGGTGCACCAGTTCCCCGACGACGCCCACCAATCCGTCCACCACACGGGCTAAGCGTTCGTAATCGATTCGGTCGGGCGTGTCGCTGGCCAGATGATAATGAGGGTAGCGATAGGGTGCCGTGTCGGTGACCATCACGCCCGGATAACCCTCTTGCCAGAACGACCAATGGTCTGACCAGCCCACGCCCGGCAGGCCGGACGGCAGCGCGCCTTTCTCGCTGGGAAATCGGGCGTGGCGGCGGAAAGCCGCCGTGACCTGATCGACCAAGGGCCGAGAGCGCAGATCGCCCACGAAGCCGATGAAATTCCCCGTCGTCGGATAGAAGGTACTCAACAGCGGTGGATATCGCTGACTGCCCGGTGCATCGCTGTAATAGCCGATGGTTTCCAGGCTGATGGCCGCGACGATATCTTCGTTCCGCTGGCGGCAACCGCGAGCGTAGACGCGGCTGCCCATCGAGCCGGTTTGAAAATACGGCTGCTCTTCGTTGGCAAAGGCCACAAACCGCAGCGTTCGCCGCACGGGCCGGCCGGCGAACCGTCGCGCGAGGGCCAACAGCGCGGCCACGCCGCTGGCATTGTCGTTGGCGCCCGGCGAACCGCTCACGGTGTCGTAATGCGCGCCGATCACCACAATTTCCTCAAAGGTCCGCGGCGCGCCGGAACGCGGCTCACGGCCGCCTTCGCCAACCTTCTCGTCGCCCGGCATGCTCAGTGCGGCCGCGGCGGGGGGCGGAATCTCCTCGGCGGGAGTGATCTCCACTTGCAGATTCGCGCAGGCCTGACCGCCGACCTGATAGGTTTGCCGCGTGACGCTCAGACCGGCCGCGGTGACCGAGTCTTCAAGGTAGTGCGCGGCTTGTTGCAGGCTATCGCCGTGGCGCAGGTTTCGCTCGCCAATCTTACCCGCCAAAGCCTCGACATGGCGCCGCAGCTCGTCTCGCAAGACTTTCTGATCGTCGGAAAGTTCGGCGAGCGGGCCGCGATAACTGGTGCTCATGGCGTTGTTCCGCGGGACGGATCGAGCATGGACAAAGGTCGGACGAAGGGGTCGCGCACTCTCGGCGGCGCCGGCGGCGCCGATACCAAAGACCAATGGCAAACAGGCCGCCACGGAACGCCCGCGACGGGGAGTCCGAACTCGCGGATAGCTCATGAAGCACTGAAAGCAACGTAAGGAAATCTCGGAGCGTGAGGACTACGGTACGCTCGGTCGCTTTGCCGTAGCGAATTTGCGGGGCCGCCGCCCTAACCCGCAATGCGCACACGCCCCCGGACGCGCCAAACAGCGCGCCCCATACTAACCCACAGCGTAAGCGAGGTTAAGTCGGGTACTCGTCCTCGCTTACGCTTCGGGTTGGTGTGGGCGGGTGCGCATTGCGGGCTAAGCTTACCGCCGTACGCCGCGGCGTCAAACTTTGCCCGGTACGCACGACCGGGTTGCCGCGGCCGTCAAACTCGGCGGCGGGTGAAAGATGAATCGAGCGGATAGTTGCGGGCCGCCGATTTTTCCCACAGGGCGCTTTCACTTCTTGGCCAGCGGAGGGCCTTTGCTGATGTTTCCTCGAACCGGCGTTTGCGTGCTGTCGATCCACCTGTTCCCGGAAGATTCTGCGACCAATGCGCGTCGGTCGCGCGACGCGGAGCCGTTGCTGGCCGACTTGTGCGAGCAATTGAGCGCGGCCCACATACCGGCGACGTGGACTCTGGCCGCAGCGGACCTCGACGCGACGAGCGAGGCGCTGAGCACTCAGCTTGCGCAGAGCGAGGTCGCATTGCTGGCCGAACGTGGTTGGGCCGGCGGCCAGGCGAATCGCGGGCAGTTTGCCGCCGGCCTGGCAGAGTCGCTGGCCCGGGCGGCCCAAACCGGCCGACGCCCCACGACGCTCGCTTTCGAGCAGTGCCCGGCTGCGCTGCACGACGACTTGCTGGTGAAGTATGGCATCTCCGCAGTTTGCCTGCCGCCCGCTGGGCGGGCGCTGCCGTTTACGTGGCAGACCACCTTGCCGGCCAGCGGCTGTTTGCGTCCGCTGCGCTGGGGACTGTGGAAGCTGGAGGGCGCCATCGACCTGTTCGGCGTGGGTTGGCGGCGGGCGGCCAAGGCCATCGATCGCGCGGCGCGCGAGGCAGGCGAGGTGGCCATCACGATCAATCTGCAGAAACGTTCGGGCGGGCTGAAATCGGTGGCGCGGCTGCTCGAGCATGTCACGCGGTTGAACGGCGAGCGGCAATTGACGTCCCAGACTCTCGGCAGTCTCGTCGCCAGCCGCGGCGCCACCCGGCAAATAGCGGCGGCGCGCTCCATTCTGCGAAGCGCCGCCTAGTAGGTCAGGCTTTCCAGCCCGACACACAAGCACAAGGTCCGCGAAAGTAACGCTACTTTCGCGGAGCGAAAGGCGACAATGGAGCGCGGCAACTGGAACGCACGTCAGGCTGGAAAGCCTGACCTACGGCAAATCGCGATAGGTGCTCCAACTGAGATAACCCAAGATCGCC
This sequence comes from Pirellulales bacterium, assembly GCA_036379195.1. Lineage (GTDB taxonomy): Bacteria > Planctomycetota > Planctomycetia > Pirellulales > JAICIG01 > JAICLL01. Next base: position 7,806 of record DASVHB010000510.1, on the reverse strand, counting down.
GCCGAGATCACAAAGCCGATGTCCATCACCACATTTCGGTGAAAGGGAATCTTCAGCGCCAAGTCGAGCCCGAATAAGAGCAGCAAGCAGCCGGACACGACCAGTCCCGCGATGGTCAACGCTTTGGGCATCAGGGTTTGCTTTCCAGAAAGTTGCATCGGATCGCCTGGGGCCTTGAGGCGCTGGCGAAGAATCGGCGGTGGTTCGAACGAACCAGCCTAGTATAGATTGCGGCGCAGGGCACAATCTAGAGGCGATGCGGGGATTTGGGCAATCCTGATCCGCGGCCGGCGGCTGTATTGTGGCCGGCGTCTGTTTAGCGGCCGGCGTCGGGACCCGAATCGACGTCGGTACTGGTGTCAAACCGCACCTCGGCGGAGTCGGGCAACCGCTGGGTGAGTCGCCTGACGCCAGCGACCGTAACCTGGGTTCCGGTCAGGTCAACCATCAGCAGGTTCGGCATTTCGGCCAGGTAATCCAGCCCGTCGTCGCCCAGGGCGCAACGACTCAGGTAGAGCGTCGTGAGTTGCGTCAGGCCGCGTAAATGTTGCAATCCTTGGCCGGTCACGCGCGTTCCCGCCAGGCTGAGCATTTGCAATTGCGACAAGTTAGCCAGGCAGGGCAGCCCCTGGTCGGTGATTTGAGTGTTTTCCAACAACAATTCTTCGAGGTTCTCCAGCCCGCGCAAATGGGCCAGTGCCGCGTCGGTGAGCGGAAGGTTGCGCAGGCTAACGTGCTGCAACTCGCTCATCTGCTCCAGGCACTCCAAGCCAGAGTCCGTAATGTCGGTATTGCCCAGCCGCAATTCGATCAGATGCGTGAGCGGCTTCAGATGCACAAGCCCGGCGTCGGTGATCTGGGTGCCCGCCAGGCTCAGCCACCGCATGTCGGTCCACTGGCCGATTCGCGGCATGCTGGCATCGGTGATTTTGGTGGCCCGTAGTCGCAGCTCGGTCAGGCGCACCGCGGGGGAAAGCTGTTCGAGACCCGCGTCGGTCACAGGGGTGTGGTTCAGCGTAAGCTGCTCCAACTCGGCCATGTGGGCCAGATGAGCCAGTCCGGCGTCGGTGACACCGGTGTTGTCGAGGTTCACATTCCGCAAGCCGGTCAGCCCCGAAAGATAGGCCAGGCCGGCGTCGGTGACCTGCGAATGCGCGAGATCGAGGATTTCGAGCTCTTCGACATCGCCGAGCAGCTCGATCATGGAATCGTTCAGCGCGCTGGAATGAATGCTGGCCAACTGGCCCGTCCGAATCAAGTGGATTTGATCGTCAAGCGCGGTTTGCACCGCCGAGTGGCCAACCGCGTCGGCGGCATCGCCAAATTGAAGTACGTTGCCACAACCGGCGAGACTAGCGCTGGTCACGGCCAGCGCGAGCGCCAGCCACCGGCGCCCGAAGGATGAAATCGACATGGTCCACGTCGCGGGGAAAGAGCCTGAATTCTGTTGTTCCGGGAAGCCGCGCAAGGGCCTCTTCTCTTGAAACACCGTATTCTACGTAAAGTTTCGCGAGTGAATCAAGTAATTCGCCGTTTTGCGGAGAAAATGCGCCAAACCCGCATTGACCGAGTACGCCCCGGGGGCTAACCTTCGCCCCGCAATGCGATTCCCGGGCCGTTTCTGACTCCCCTTCCGTGGCCCGACAGCATGTTCTTTTCCTAAGCCGTGTTCGCCGTGTGGCTTAAGCGATCGCTAAGAGCTTGGGCGCGGCACGGTATAAGACCGTCTTCAGCGCGAATGTACCTTCGACGACCGTCGGGCACCGTGCCCCCCTCCTGGGGCGGCCGGTCCTGGGGCGCCCTCGCCTCGATGCTTGCATTGGCCTGCCTGGTGCAGGCTTGGATGGTGGTGCGCGCCATTGTGCCCGCCCAAGATTCGATTCGCTATCTGACCGTCGCCCAGGCCATGGCCCGCGATGGCTGGCTCACCGCCGTGCGCGCCCAGCCCGAGCAGCCGCTGTTTCCCAGCCTGGTGTGCCTGACGCATTCGGTATTATCGCACACACTGGGTGCCTCGTCGCGCCATTGGGTCCTGAGCCTGCAGCTCGTGGCGGCGGCGGCAATGGTCGTTTGCACCGTGCCGGTTTATTTCCTGTTCGATCGCTTGCACGGCCGGAGGGCCGCACTGCTCGCCACGCTCCTGTTTAGCGTCTTGGGCGGCGTTGCGCGACTGGGTGCCGATGGTCTGAGCGACAGCACGCACCTGCTATTTTTTTGTATTGCCCTCTGGACCGCGGCAGAGTACTTCACTCGGTTTGGCCGGCGGCCGGCGGCCGCCTGGTTGTTTGCTTGCGGCCTGAGCACGGGGCTGGCCCTGCTCGCTCGGGCCGAAGCCGTGGTGCTTCCGCTGGCGCTATGGGCCGCGCTGGCCGCGTCACCATTCACGCGTCGTTGTCGCCAAAGTTGGTCGATGGCGCTGTCTGGCGCCGGCGCCCTGCTCCTGGGACTGCTGCCTCCTTTAGCGATCTATCTGGCCGCCTGCCCCGGGAACCACGTCGACCTGGCCGCGCGCCTGCTTGGGCGAGGCGGGGCGATCGAATCGTTGCCGCTGAACGAACTCTCGCCGTCGCACGCGGCGGCCGATGCCGAAGCCAAGTGGAATTTGCCCGGCGTTGGTCGATTGGTGTTTGGCAAAAAAGACTTTTCGGCCAGCAGCCGTTTTCGGGGCGGTTTGCCCGCCGCGGCAAAGCTGGTCGAAGAATTGGCGCAGACGCTTCACTATGGGTTAGGGGCGCTGGCCCTGGCTGGCCTGTGGTTTTCACGGCGGCGGCTGAACGCGCCTCTCGATCGGTTCATGCAGATCTTGTGCGGCGCGCTGTTGCTGGCTGCGCTGTACGTGGCGGCGGACGGCGGCTATCTCTCGACGCGCCATCTGCTGTTGCTGGTGGTTTTGGCCCTGGGCTGGGCGGCCGTCGGTGCGCTGACGATCGGCGATTGGCTGGTGGAACGAGTTAGTCGGCGCCCCCTGATGCGTTTTGACGTTCAAGATCGAAAAGGGCTCAGTAGGCAACGCCCTCCGTGGCGTTCCGCAGAGGGCGAGTCGGCGCTGATTTGCAGTTCACGGAACACCACAGAGGGCGTTCCCTACAGGCGCCGATGGCGGGTATTCCCCATTTCCAACAACAAAACGAGAGCCGTCGCTTGGTCGGTGGCGGCGTTGGCGATGGCCAATTGCGCGGGTGATTTGCTGCGGCCCTTGCATGCCAGCCGTGCCCCGCACCGCCAAGCCGCCGAATGGTTGCAGGCCCACGCGGCCGCCGGCGACGCCGTGCTCGACAGCCGCGGCTGGACGGCGCTCTATACAGGCTGCAAAACCTATCGTTACGAAGCCGCTCAGGCCGCATTTTGCGATCGCAATTTAGCCTATGTCGTGGTGGAACAGGCGGAGCTCGAATCCCCCAGCCGCCGCGGTGAAACCCTGCGCGCTCTGGTGACCGAAGCGGGCGAGCCAGCCGTGCAGTTTTCCTCGGCCCAAGCGGCCAAACATGGCGTGACGATCTGGCGCTGGCACCCCGAACGGTTCGCGCAATTAGGAGTGGTCTCTGATGCGAGATAATGTGCGTGCATTCGTGCAATTGGCGGCCGAGGCGTTTGCCCTGCGCGGCCCCGTCTACGAATTCGGCTCTTACCTGGTCGAGGGCCAGGAAGAGCTGGCCGACCTCCGACCGCTGTTTCCGCGGCAGCGCTATATCGGCTGCGATCTGCGACCGGGGCCGGGCGTCGATCGGATCGAAGACTTGGCGGCCTTGTCGCTTGCCGACGGGACGGCCCACACCATCGTGTGCGTCGAGACGCTAGAACACGTGTTCGAAGCTCGCCGCGCGGTGGAGGAAATGGTCCGTGTGCTGGCGCCGGGCGGCATGATGCTGATCGCGGCGCCTCTGGACTTCCATATTCACGACCACCCCAGCGACTACTGGCGGTTCACGCCGAGTTGTCTCACGCGGCTGTTGGCCCCGTTAGACGCCACGCTGGTCGGCTGGCAGGGCAACGAGCGCTTTCCGCACACGGTGTTCGCCGTCGCGGCGAAGCAGCCGGTCGCCGCTCACTTTGTGCGCGGCGCAAATCAGTTCGTGGCGGCCATGCAGCATTGGGCGGCGGCCGCCGCCGACAACGAGCGCTGGCAGCGCCGACTCAAACGCTGGGCCGCGCAGTGGCTTACCAGCAAGTCAGAGCACGTGCGCCGACGCGATTACTTTCAAGTACGCTTTGTGCTCGACATGCCCCGCGGGCACGATTGGAAGCACGAGCTGCTGGAGCTGGCCAATGTCGATGAGCACACGGGGTCGAGAATTGATTTGTGAGGGGGTGAGTGATGGGGGATGGGTGATGAGTGATGAGTGATGAGTCAAAAGTGAAAAGTAAAAAGTGAAAAGAAACTGAATGCAATCAGGGGTTGAATATTAGATCTCACCCCCCCAACCCCCAACCCCCAACCCCCAACCCCCAGCCACCCTCCCATGCCTCCACTCCGGCCTACTAGCTCGCGCGTGCTCGTCATCGGACTCGATGGCGCCACGTTCGATTTGCTGGAGCCGTGGGCGGCCTCGGGCCGAATGCCCAATCTGGCGCGCTTGATGCAGACATCGGCACGGGCGACGCTGAACTCGACGCGGCCCTACATTACGCCGGTCGCCTGGACCACGTTTCAGACCGGCTGCGACCCGCAAGAGCATGGCATTCTCGACTATCGCTATCTCGACCATGGCCGCCGCCGGCTGCTGTTGAATCATGCCGGCCGCATCGGCCGGCCAACGCTGTTCGAGTCGGTGTCGGCGGCGGGCGGCCAGGTGGTGTCGCTCAATTTGCCGATGACCTACCCGGCGTCGGCCTCGGTTAGCGGCATGGTGGTGGGAGGACTCGACTGCCCGTCGATCGACGCAGCGCTGGCGCCATACCCCGAGTTTGCCGAGCGTTTGCGGGCGTCGAAGGTGCGTTTCGACCTGGGCACGGTATGGCGGCGCCGTCCCGCCACCTTCTCCGAATTGTCGGACGGCGTGCACCAGACGGCGGCGATTTTCCGCGGCCAGGCCACGGCCGCCCGCATCGCCGATCAGACGATCGACTGGCGGCTGATGGTTGTGCAGTTGCAGGTGCTCGATTCGTTGCAACACCGCTGCTGGGAGCTGCTCGAACCGACCGGCGCCGCCGCTCCCGAATTATGGACCAACAAGGCGCAGCACGCGCTGACGGCGCTGGATGGTTGCCTGGGAGAGCTGATGGAGCTGGCCGCGCGCCGCCAGGCCGCCGTCGTGGCGGTCAGCGACCACGGCTTCGGGCCCTTCCGCGGCGCGATCACGCTCGCCAAAGTGCTCTCCGATCGCGGCCTGCTCCGTTTTCCACACGGGCTGTCGGCGGCCAGCTACCTGGTGCGCCGTGGCGGCTGGAAGCTGCGCAAGAATCTCTGGCGGCGACTGCGACCGGGTTGGAGCACCGCCCAATTGACTCGACCGCTCGATAGCCTGTTGCCGATCGATTGGCGCGCGAGCGCCGCTTTGGCGCTGCACGGCAATTTGGGCGGCCTGATTTATCTGAACACGCGCGAGCGATTCGGGGCCGGTCCGCTGACGACGGCGCGGCAGCGCTCGCAGGCGTTGGCCGACGTCATGGCAGCCTTCGACGAAGCGCGGCATCCGCAAACGGGCGAGCGGCTGTTTGTCGAGGTCTATGGCACCGCGGAGCGGTTTTCGCTCGATCCGGTCGAGCAAATGTGGCCCGATGTGATCGCCATACCCGCTGCCGGCTTCCACACGCGGCATAAATTCGATGCGCAGCCAAAGCTGGTGCGGTCCGATCCTTCGATGGCCGGCACTCACCGGCTGGAGGGAGTGTTGATGGTCGAAGCGCCGCCGGCCCGGGCGGGAGTCTACCCGGCGGCGGAGCTGCGCGACGTGGCGCCCACCGTTTTGCGGCTGCTGGGCCTGCCCGCGCCCACCAGTATGACGGGCCGACCGCTTGACGAATTTTTTCGCGGCGCCGCTCGGGCTGGTTCGGATAGCGGAATCGAGCCGCGCCGCGAGTTGGCGGTCGCCGGCATCACCGACGCTGACCAACGTTGTGTCGAAGCCCGCCTGCGCGATCTTGGCTATCTCGACTGATGTCGCTGCCCGTCCGCCAGGAATACGACCGGCTCGCCGACGAATACGACACGCGCTGGCGACGGTACATCGATGCCTCGGTGCAGTTGGCGGCCGAGGTCATCGAGTTGCAGGGCCAAGAACAGGTGTTAGACTTGGCGTGCGGCACCGGGCAGCTCGCAGCGCGATTGCTGGCACGCTGGCCTCAACTGCAAATCACCGGCGTCGATGTCAGCAGCCAGATGCTCCGCAGGGCCCGTGCCAGGCAGTTGCCGGTTCACTGGCTGTGCGGCGAGGCGGCATCGCTGCCGCTGGCCGATGAGCAGTTCGACGTGGTCGCCTGCCTCAGCGCATTTCACTATTTCCGGCAACCCAGGCGGGCGCTGGTCGAGATGCGTCGCGTGCTTCGGCCCGGCGGACAGTTGATCGTGGTCGATTGGTGCGACGATTATCTAAGCTGTAAACTGTGCAGCGCGTGGCTGCGATTGACCGATCGCGCGTTTTATAAGACCTACTCGCTGGCCGAGTGCCAAACGGAATTGCAACATGCCGGCTTTCGGGTTCTGTCGGCTGTCCGCCGCCGCATCGATTGGCTGTGGGGCATGATGCGCCTGGTCGCCACTCGCCCCCTGTAGGTCGGGCAGAAATCTTTCGAGAATTCGCTTGCAATCGTTTTTGAGATTGGTACATTGTCGGGTACTCGGCCTGCGGGAGGTTCCTGCCCCGCCAACCGCGGGCCTAAGTAGCTTGGCTCGCGTAGGTACCTGCCCCACCTACGCGAGCCTTTTTTGCGCGCCCGCGCGCAATTCTGTCCCGCGCCATCTTGCCCGTGCGATTTTCTATGATGAACAACGTCCGCTATTTCGTGTTCGATATCGAAAGCGTCGCCGATGGCGAGCTCGTTTCGCGGCTGCGCTATCCGGGCGAAGGGCTGTCGCCGGCCGAGGCGATCGCCCGCTACCGGGCCGAGCTGATGGCGAAGTACGAGACCGACTTTATTCCTTATACGTTCCAGGTGCCGTTGTCACTGGCCATTGCCAAGGTGACGCAAGATTTTCGCCTTGCCGACCTGGTGGCGCTCGACGAGCCGCAGTTTCGCCCGCACATCGTCACCGAAAACTTCTGGCGCGGCTGGGAGAAATATGGGCGGCCCACGCTGGTCAGTTTCAATGGCCGATCGTTCGATTTGCCGCTGTTGGAGCTGGCCGCCTTTCGCTATGGGATCAGCGTGCCCGGCTGGTTCAACCTGGCCGCCAAGGCCTACGACCAGCCGCGCAACCGCTACAATCTCGAGGCCCACATCGACCTGCAAGAGCTGTTGACCAATTTCGGCTGCACGCGATTTACGGGCGGGCTGAACCTGGCGGCCAACCTGCTGGGCAAGCCCGGCAAAATGGACGTGCAGGGTCACATGGTGCAAGACCTGTACAACCAGCAGAAGCTGGCCGAGATCAACGACTATTGCCGCTGCGACGTGCTCGACACCTACTTTGTGTTTCTCAGCAGCCGCGTGCTTGTGGGGCAAATGACGCTGGAACAAGAGCAGGTGCGCATCGCCGAGATCAAAACGTGGCTTGAAGCGCGCGGCGACGTGCGGGCGTATCGGCTCTATCTCGATCGATGGGGCGATTGGCCGAACCCTTGGCCTGCCTAGCCGAGCGTCGGCTCGATCTAAATGACCTTGCACGATCATGGGAAGCCAACAATCTGTAGGGAACGCCCTCTGTGG
>DASVHB010000509.1:0-10658 GCA_036379195.1 Pirellulales bacterium | reverse complement strand
GAAACGTGCTGGTCGATCCGCCGATCTTGCAAGCGCCAATGGCGGGCTTCACCAACTACGCCTTTCGGCAGATGGTGCGGCAATTTGGCGGCGTGGGGCTGCAAGCCACCGAGATGATCAGCGCCAAGGGGTTTTTGGCGATCGACCGCAACAAGCACGAACTGCCCGACCGGCTGTGGGGCGTCATCGACGAGCCGCGCCCGTTGGCCGTGCAGATTTGGGACAACGATCCCGCGACGTTGGCCGAGGTCGGAGCCAGGCTGGCCCACGAGTTTCGCGTGAGCGTGGTCGATATCAATTTCGGTTGTCCGGTGCGGCAGGTGACGGTCGAGGCGCACAGCGGTTCGTATCTGCTGCGGTATCCCGATCGCGTGGGGGCGATAGTCGAGCGCGTGGCACGGGCATGCGCTCCCACGCCGGTGACGGCCAAGATCCGCCTGGGATGCACGCGCGATCAGATCACCGCCGTTGAAATCGCCCAGGTGGTCGAAAGCGCGGGGGCGGCCGCGCTTACGGTGCACGGCCGCACCGCCCAGGATTTCTTCAAAGGGTCGGCCGATTGGGAACGGATTTCATCGCTCAAAGAGCACTTGAAACGCATCCCCTTAATCGGCAACGGCGATCTCGATTCGCCGTCCAAGGTCGTCGAAGCCTTCAGGCGCTACCGGGTCGATGGCGTGATGATCGCCCGAGCGTCGCTGGCCAAGCCCTGGCTGTTTCGCCAGGCGCAGGCGGCGCTGGCGGGCGAGCCGGTTCCGCCCGATCTCACGCTGGGCCAAGAGCGCGAGCTTTTGATGCACCACTACCGGTTGGTCGTAGAGCGGTTTGGCAGCGAGAAAGGCACGATCTTGATGCGCAAGTTCGCCTGTTGCTATGCCCAGGGCCGGCCCGGCGCACGCGATTTCCGCAGTCACGTCGCTCGGGTGGATACGCCCGACGAATTCCATCACGTGGTAGAAGCGTTTTTCCCTAGAGATGAACTGTGCGCGACCGTCACCTGACCTGTCTTGCGGCTGGGGGTCTGGCCGGGATGATGCACGAGGCGGCTTCCTTAGCCCGGATTGTTCCTCAGCCTCGGGGTGTCCGAACCGCGGTGGTCTTACACCAACCCGAAGCGCAAGCGAGGCAAGTCCGTTGCTCCTCCTCGCTTGCGCTTCGGGTTAGTGTGGGCTGATGAATAATTCGGGCTAGGCCGACAAGAAATCCGGACTAGCGTTGCGGATGTTCCAGCTTCAGAATTTTTTCGACCCGCCGAGCATGGCGCCCGCCTTCAAACTCCGTGCGCAGCCAGATGTCGACCATCCGATCGATGAGTTTCTCGCCCAGCATGTCGGCCGACAGGCAGAGCACGTTCAGATCGTTATGGCGGCGGCTCATTTCGGCCGACAGATCGTCGTGGCAGGGGGCGGCGCGGACGCCGGGAAACTTGTTGGCGGCGATCGACATGCCGATGCCCGTGCCGCAAATCAAGATGCCGCGTTCCACGTCGGCGCGGCTGACCTGGCCGGCCACGATGCTCGCCACGTCGGGGTAGTCGACGCTCTCGGTGCTGCCGGTGCCGACATCGACGACGTCGTGCCCCAACCGCTTGAGCAATTCGATGACTTTCTGCTTGATGGCATAACCACGATGGTCGCTGCCGATCGCAATGCGCATGGCGTGTTACCTTTCCGGCGAAGCGTCGTCGGTTTGCGGAAAATTCGAGGCCAGTTCGTCCGCCACCCGATCGACCCACTTTTCGAGTTCGGGCGTCATTTGGGCCAGGCAGCGCTCGTATTGCTCGGCGGGGCCGCCGACGGGGTCGGGCACGTCGGTTTCGTCGTGGCACAGCAGCATGACGCGGCTGGCGGCTTCCGGCCACTCGGCCAAAATGGCCTGCCGATGCGAGCGGGTCATGGCCAAGATCATGTCGGCGTGCCGCACCAACTGCTCGGTGAGCGGCTGACTCTCGTGCGCCGTCAGGTCGACGCCCATCGGCGACAGCGCGTTGATCGCCTCGGCCGCCGCCCGGCCTCCGAGCATGGCCGCGATGCCGGCCGACATGATCATTGCGCCACGGTCTTCCAGCTCGTCAGATTTGCAGCCCAGCCGGGCCGCCAGCAGATGGCGAAACAGGCCCTCGGCCATCGGGCTGCGGCAGGTATTGCCGGTGCAGACGAACAACACAATCATGCTAGCCAGCCGTTTAAGCGTTTGTGCCGAAACCACCCCAATCTGCACCACGTCGAACCCCGCGTCGCCCAGCCTGACCGCGCTGGCAGGCTGACCGAACCGGCTGCGACCGTCGTCGATGACCAGATCGACCTGTTCATGTACGCTTTCGATCAGTTCTTGGGCGCTGACGGCGTCGGCCTGTCCCGCGTGCCGAGCGGGAGAAAACACCACCGGACCGGCCAGCAACCTCAGCACGTCGAGCAGCGTCGGATGGGCGGGCACGCGCAGTCCGACGTGGCCCTCGACCACCACCGACTGTTGCACATTGGCGCCAAGCTGCCGCAGCGCGCTATCGGGATGACGGTCTTCCACAATCAACGTAACGGGGCCGGGCCAGCAACGCCGCGCCAAGCGTCGGCCGAGCGATCCGAGACCAGGCACGTAGTCGAGCGCCTCATCCGCGCTTTTGATGGCCAACGTCAACGGTTTTTGGTCCTGCCCGCATAGCTTGCGGAGTTTTTCGACCGCCGGTTCGCTCAGTGCGCTGGCCGCCAAGGCATACACGGTCTCGGTGGGAAAGCCCACCAGGCATCCCTCGGCCAGCGCTTGCACCGCGCGGTGGACCACATCGCGCGAGTCGTCGGCGCTGCGCAAGTCGATGACAATCGGGGGCATGACGCGTGGCGAAACGGCACTCGGACGCGAACTGGGCCAAAATTTTACTATATCGGTCATGGACCGCGCCGGTCAAGTGCCGCAAGTGCCAGTGGCTTACCGAGTTGGGAAGCGCCGATTCGCGTCGGCGCACCGCGCGTTTTGGAACGCCGAGTGCAACACGCAAGGCAATGGTGAGCGAGCCGATTGCAATGGGAGGGAGACAAACATGGTGCAAGAACGAGTTTACGTAGATCGGGGCATTTCGGGGCCGGGTCTGTTCTTTGGCCTGCTGGCGGTGGTTCTGCTGGCAGTGGGTGTGCTCTGGGCCACCGGGGCCTTGACCGTGCAGCGGCCAGGCGACGGACGCGTCGAGGTCACGTTCGATGCCTCAAAGGCGGAAGATTCTGGCAAGCAGGCCATGCAGAAGACCGGCGAAGCCCTGCAGCACGCTGGCAAAAAACTCCAGCGGCAGGCCCAAAAGCCCGACCACGGCGTGCGCTAATATCCCAGGCGGCCGCCGTGGGTCCGCCGCACCATCCGGGCTATGCGTGCCGTTGCTGATAGATGGCCTGCAAGAGCGCCTCGACGTCGGCATACTTTTTCTTGGCTTGCAGAGCGGCCTCAATCAGGCGGCGCGCATCGCTCTCCGAGTGGCCGAGTTGTCGCAACACTTGAAACGTCTCTTCGATGACATCGCGCTCGACATCGGCGGCCACCGGCGTATCGCGGGCCACCATCAAGGCAAACTTGGGCACCTTGCGGCGTAGCTTGGCGACAATCCGCTCGGCCAGCGCGGCCCCCACGCCCGGCAGGCTCGACAGCGTCTTGGTGTCTTGTTCTTCGATGGCGGTGGCGACTTCGGGCACCGGACGAACCATCGCTCGCAATGCTTTTTTCACTCCCACGCCATCGACCGAACAGATCAGGTCGAAAAACTCGCGCTCGACTTCACTGAGAAACCCAATCAACCGCGGCGTCAGGCGCCCTTGGGCCGGGTTGCCCTCCAGATAGTCGATCGTATAGAGACTCACGTCTTGGCCCAGGCGGTTTTGAAGCTGCCGACGCGTGAATTCCGGAATGCGCACTTCGTACTCAAAGGCGCCCACGCCCAGCGTCAGCGCGTCGTCATCGATCGTCAGCAGGCGGCCGGTGATTTTGGTAATCATGATTTCGGGAAAGATTGTCGGTCAATCGCCTCGCAGACACGATCTTCGGTTTCTTACTTGCGGAAAACAAGCCCTCGTCGCCACCAACCGCGAACGCGCGTTACCGAGCGGCCGAAGTTGTGGACCAGACAAAAACGTGTCCGCGACCGTCGCGGTCGGTGGTTGAGGCGGCCAGCGTGCGGCCGTCGGGCGAAAAATCGACGTCCACAAAGCCATTTGAGTCGAGCCGCCGCACGACAGCCAATTCCTCGCGTGTCGCCAGGTGCCACAGCCGCAAAACGCCGCCGCGATCGGCACTGGCCAGCGTGCGACCATCGGGGGAGAAAACCATGGAATCGACCCAATGCTGGTGCCCGGTGACCATCGCCGTCCGTGTACCGGTCGCCGCGTCGTACAAGGCGATCGAGCCATCCGACATGCCCGCAGCCAGCATCCTCTTGTCCGGCGAAAGCGCCACGGAAAAAAACGCCTGGCCCGTACAGGTTTGTTCAAATCGCGGGGCCAGCGCGTCGACGTCGTAGAGCAAGAGAACCTGGTTGCAACCGACGGCCACCAACCTGCCGTCGCCTGAAGTCGCGGGCGGCAATGAGCCGGGGGCATGGCCGATGTGTCTGCGGTCTAAAAGCGTTTGCGTCGCCGTGTCCCAAACGTCAAGCGTATGGTCTAGGTACCAGAGCAGCAGGCGGCCGTCACGGGCCAGTGCCATCGACTGCAAATCGCGCTTTTCGCTCGCGCGAAACGTCCCCAACTCGCCGGTAGCCGCGTTGCCGAGCCATACCTCACGCGCGGCCCCGAAAAATGCAAATCGGCCGCCGTCGGGGCTGACGACGAGAAGTTGCGGCATTTCGGGCAGATCCACCGTCGCCAGCCGCTGGAGCGTCGCCGCGTCCCAGGTGATGAGCTTCTGTTTCTCGGCGGCGGTCAGCAGGCGATTGCCATCGGCGGCGACTTTCAATTTGTAAATCGATTCCGCACGCTCAGCTTGGGCCAAGCCCGACTCGACGTTGGGATTCCAGATATGGACGCTGCCGTCGTCGCCGCCCGAGGCGAGCAGCTCGCCGTCTGGCGAAAAGCTGAGCGACCAGATGCGCCGCTCATGGCCGTGCAACTTGGCCGAGAGCGATCGACTGTCGGTGTCCCACAAATCGACGATGCCCGATAGCCCGGCCGACGCCAACAGCCGTCGCGAGGGCGAGAAGCCAACGGCCCGGACCTGCGCCCGGCGAACGCCGAACTGGTGTTTGGCATTTCCCCGCGTGGCATCGACCAGCGCCACCACCCCACTACCCCCTCCCAGCGCCAATTGATCGCCCGCCGGCGAAAAGGCGACGGCATAGGCGGCCATCGATTGGCCGGGCAGCCCGAAAAACCGTTCCCACGTCGTGGCGTCGACCACCATCGCGCTGCCATCGCCGCCCGCCGTGGCGAGCTTGGCGCCGTCGGGCGAGAAGGCCAGGTGCTGCACACGGCCGGTGCTGGCGCGGAATTCGCCGCGCCGCCCTCCTTCCGGCAGTTGCCAGGCGCGCACCAGGCCGTCGATGCCGCCGGCGGCCAGGGTGCGGCCATCGGGGGAGACCGCCAAGGTGAGCGTGTCTTTTTGGCCGGCGTCGAGCGAGCGCAGCAACTCGCCGGTCTCGACGTCCCACAGGCGCAGCCAGCCATCTTCACCGCCGCTCACCAATGTTCTTCCATCGGGAGTGAAGGCGACGCAATCGGCGTCGGCCTGGTGGGCCGGGAAACTATGGCGCCCAGACCAATCGGCCACATTCCAGACCTCGACGTGCCCGTCGCCGCAGGCGGCGGCAAGATGCTTGCCGTCGGGCGAGAATTGCACGCAGTAAACATTGCCATGCCCGGGCTGCAACACGGCTAGCGGCGCGGGCCGCGCAGCCAGCAACGACGACAGATAGCGCCAGGAAAACTCGCGCAGCTCGTCGCCGGCCGGATCGGCGTAGCGGTCGATCAGTTCCTGCGCGCGGACCACATCGCCGCGCTGCCACGCCTGATGGGCCAGCTTCATGTCGGCCGCATAAAGACGTTGGCGCAGGTCGGCATCGCGCGCAAGCACGAGCCCGTGTTGACCGACCGCTTCCTTCCATTGCCGCCACACGAGCGCGCCGGCGACCACCGACGCGACCAACAGCGTTGACAGCACCGCCACCACGAGCACCTGGTGCCGCCGCCACAGCGACTTGGCATGCGCCATGACGCGCGACCGCCGGGCATGAATCGGCCGATGGTCTAAAAACCGCTGCAAGTCGTCAGCCAACTCACCGGCCGAGCGGTAGCGGTCGGCCGGGCTTTTTTCCAGGGCCTTGAGAACAATCGTCTCCAGTTCCGTCGGCAGCGACCGGTGGAGCTTGCGCGGCGCGCGCGGCGGCTCGACAGCGATGCGGCGGTGCAGCTCGGCGCGGTCGGGCGCCGAGAAGGCGGGACGCAGCGTCAGCAGCTCGTAAAGCGTCGCGCCCAACGAATAGATGTCGGTGCGGTGATCGACGGCCCCGCGCTGGCCGAGAAGTTGCTCGGGGCTCATATAGCGCGGTGTGCCCAATAGGTCGCCGGTCATCGTCAGCTCTTCCCCGGTTTCCACACGCGCCAGGCCGAAATCGGCGACCCACGGTTTGCCACGCGCATCGAGCAAAATGTTCGAGGGCTTGACGTCGCGATGGATCACGCCCGACTGGTGTGCATAATCGAGCGCCTGCGCCACGCAGACCATCAGGCCGGCGACCGAGCGGAAATACTCTCGCGGCGAACTGGTCGACAGGCCGGCGATGGGCGCGGTGGATTTTGGATGCGCCGCGGGGTCCAAAGCGTCGCGCGTACCGCAGGCATCACGCTCCGCGTGATGGTCCCTGTCACGCGGAATGTGAGGACCACGATACGCTCGCCGGCCCGCGTCTGGCTGCTCCTTTCGCAACTCCTCGATCACGTCGGCCAACGTCGGGCCTTCGATCAGCCGCATGGCCTGGAAATGAACCCCGCGCTCACAGCCGACGGCGATCACGTCGATGATGTTGGGGTGATTCAGTCGCGCGGCGGCGTGGGCTTCATTCAAAAAACGCTGAAGCTGCCGCGGGTCGAGCATGCCGGCGAGCGGGAGCAGTTTCAACGCGACTCGCCGGCCGAGCGAATGTTGTTCCGCCTCGTAGACCACGCCCATGCCGCCTCGGCCAATCTCGCGCAAAAGTTGAAAATCACCCAGCCGGCCTGAGGCGTCGGCCACCTCCAACGCCACTTCACCGGCCTCCTTTGCCGACGATAGCCGCAACAGCTTGAGCGCGGCCAACGCCTGCCGCAGCACAAGCGGGTCGCCCGGCCAGCGAGTAAAGTACTCGTCGATGTCGGGCAGTTCGCCCCGCTCAAGCCGCTCGACATATTCATCGGCCAGTTCGGCCATCAGGCTTTCCGTCGCGTCGGTTGCGCTCGACAGATCTCTCATGCGTCGTCCTCGAGCAGGCCGCGGTCGCTCAGCGTTTTTCGCAGTCGCAACAGCGCCCGGCCGAAACGCTTCCGCGCGGCGGCGGGCTCGACTTCGAGGATGAAGGCGATCTCATCATAGGAAAGGCGCTCGAAGGAGCGCATCATGAGGATTTCGCGATCGATATCGCCGAGCTCGGCGATTGCCTCGCCGACCAGCCGGACCACTTCATTGCGCGACAGCCGCTGGCTTGGCCCCGCCTTCTCCAGAATTTGTTGGGCCAGAATTCGGCTGGAACGGTCGGCCAGCGGCGTCTCGCGCTCGACCGAGCGGCGGGCCGCGCGCACGTGCCGCCGCCGCGCTTTGTCGAGCCGCTCGTAGGCGGTCTTTTGCAGCCAGAGCCGGAAGGGCATCGGCCGCCGCCGCAGATAATCATCCAGCTTGCGAAACGCCTGGAGCTGCGTGTCTTGCACCAGATCCGAAGGATCGAGGCGTGCCCGCAAGCGGCGGTCGAGCCGCAATTCAATAAAGCGGTGCAGCGCGTCTTGGTGCCGTGCGAAAAGGTCGTCAAACGCGCCGCGGTCGCCCGACGCCGCCTCGCTCAGCAAGCGCTTCGTCGACGACGAATCGGGCTTCATTTCGGGCATGAGACGCTCCCCTTTTGTGGTGCGGGCGTCCCGCCCGCCAACAGGAAGCCGGCGCGACGCGCGCACCACAAGCCAACCCAGGCGGGACGCCGGCGCCACCACACCAAGCCAAGCGACGACCCGGTTCCACTTGCCGAGCACGCTGGCGTGTGCCATGCGATTGTACCGCCCAAAAGCCGCAATTCAACGAAATTCAGAGAAAAAACGCTACCGGCCAATTTTATTACCATCGAGCGGTCACATTTTCCCGGGTTTGGGAGGAATTAACATAGGGCACTCGTTTGGGGCGCGGGAGGCGAGTGTGGAGCGGAGACTGATATCGGCACCAGCCGCATGGCGCGGCACTCGTGTTAGGGAGCAAAGAGCGGCGTCACGTTGGCCCAACTCAAATAAGGAGATCGCACCATGCTTTTCGGCTTTTCGCGTCGGAATGTCGTTCGCCCCGCCTCTCAGAAATCGCGCCGCCCCGTGCTCAAGCGCCGCCGGCTCGCCTTCGACTCCCTCGAAGACCGGCGGATGCTTTCGGGCGGTTCGCTGGCTTCCACTCCTAGCAATTTCGCGGTTAACGTCGGGCCGACGGACAGCGTGGATAACGGCGCCCCGAGGTCTGTGGCCGTCGATAGCAGTGGCAACACGGTGGTCGCGTGGGCCAGCAAGCAGGGCAGTGTGTATTACAATCTCTCCTTCGAGCGGTTTACCAACAACGGCGGCAGCCTTTCTCCGGCGGGGAGCCCCGTCACCGTCGCCAGCAACGTCATGGAGCTGGGGGCCATCGACGACACCAATAACGGCGTGCCACCGATCATGGTCGCACGGGCGCCCAATGGCAACTTCGTGATCGTCTGGGAAACCGTTTCTTTGCACGGGAACACGCCCTACTATCAGGATACGACTCATGCCCAGCTTTACAGTGCCAGTGGCAAGGCGATCGGCAAGGCCCAGGTGGTTGGCGGCAGCAATGACGACTGCCCCTTCTCCGTCGCCATGAACAACAGCGAGTTTGACGTACTTTACAACGTGGCGCCGAAGGCTGGCGGCCGCATCTTGTACGAGCAGAGCTATAGCTCCTCGACAGGCCAGCCCGTCGGTAGTGCGATCGACCTGGGCGGTGGCCATTTGCAAGCGTCCATCGCCATGGACCCGAACAACGACTTTGTGGTGGCATGGACCCAGACTGGCACAACTTGGGACGTCTATGCTCAGCCCTTCACGAGCGCGGGCACGCCCGAGATGGCGAGCCCCATTACGATCAGCAATACCACGAACCAAGATATATCGAGCAGTAACGTCGCCATGGATGCCAACGGTGATTTCGTGGTCGCTTGGGAGCAGGAGGCGCTCAACCCAGACGGCACGTTAAGCAACGTCGCCAATGTGGACGCCCACCAATACGCCTTCAATGGCGCCGACTTGAACTCGGCAGGCACAATCACGGCGGCACCGGCCGCGTTCACGCTCGATAGCTCGTTTCCGCACGGCTACTCGGCGGATAGCGGCAGCGCGTATGTCGGCTTCTATCTCCATCAGCCTGGGGCGCCAATCGGGCTCGCGATGTTGCCGGACGGCGGCTTCGACTTGTCATGGACCCAAATCACCAATACCTATCAACCCAATGGCAGCGGAGGTTACACGAACACCCAGACTCGCAACGTCGACGTCGCGAGGTACGACAATCTTGGAAGCCTGCAACAGAGCTTGCAGGTGACGAGCGACGGCACCAGCGGCAACTCCTCCGCCGCGATCGACTCGAATAACGATCTCATCGTCGTCTGGGCCGACACAGGGGCGATCGACGGCGCCTTCTATCTCGACCCGCCCGGAACCAGCTCCCCAACCACATCGTCGGCCGCGTCTACCGCGTCGCCCAGCGGCTCTGCCACGGCCGCCACCGACGCCGTGTTCGCCGTGTGCGCGTATGCAGAAGACGACGACACACTGGCGTAGAACGATGCGCGCTAAAGGATGCGTTAAACCACGGATTGCTCGGATGGGCACGGATGTTTTTTATCCGTGCCCATTGGTGGCATCCGTGGTTCTTCGAACTCATGGAAATGGCAATCACCATTGGCCTACCACGCGAGAGGAACTCGGTTTCAGAGCCAAATCTTGGCAGCCGACTGTAGGCATTAAAACAAGACCGGCTTGCCGAGCTTGCGGCGGACGACGCTGAATTGCCCGCCGTGCAGCATGGTGTGATTGGCGATCAACATCAGCACCCCGCCGGCATTTGTAACGTTGGCCGGTCCCTTGGCCGGCGCGTCGAGGTCGGCGTCGGTGAGCCGTCGAAGCGCGGTCAGCGTCGCCTCGCGGGTACGCTCAAACAACGCCAGGTATTGCGTCGTCGTGCCAAAGCCGGTTGTCGCTTGCTGGGCGGTTGGCTGACGGTCGTGCTGCTCGGCGAAGCCGGCCGGCAATTCGGGGTACTGAGCGCCGGGAACCTGTGAACCCAGGCGGTGCTCGGCCACGATGAGGTGGCCGATCTGCCAGGCGATATGATTGGCCCCGTCCACCGGTCGCTCGAGTAGTTCGGCCTCGGACAAGTCGCCCAACATTTGCTTCAGCATGTCGCGCGTCATCAAGAGGGGGATCTCGGCCAGCTTGCAGGCGTTCATG
>DASVHB010000508.1:0-6868 GCA_036379195.1 Pirellulales bacterium | reverse complement strand
ATGTTTCCTAAGCCCGCATGGGCAGCCTGGAAACCGACCTGCCAATCGCCCATTTCTGTCAACACCAAGTTCATCGGGAAATACACGAAAAGATGTGTAGAACAACGAGGGCTGCGCCCTGGGCTATCGAATGACGCCGCGCCAGCGGCTAAGAGCGGCCTTTCGGTCTTGCCAACAAACTACAAACCAAGTCCGATTCCGGACCAACAACATGTCTAAACCGTGGAGGCAGATCATCCCCCAAACCGCGAATTCTGCGCAGCCCTGACAGAGCCTGGGCTGCGCAAAATCTTGGCTCCATCGGGACGTCGTTTGTCCTGTTTTTGTTCCGCAAGATGCCACCGGCTTGCCCGGTTGGAGTTTCACGTTGGCCGTCTACATCACGGATATTTCGCGCCTCCTTCCGCCATTTCCGGCGTCTGCTGGCACGCCCTCGGCGTGCCAGCAGACGCCGGAAATGGCGATCGTGTGGGGCGAGCTTTTTTTAGAAACCAACGTCAGCAACCGACCGGGCAGGCCGGTGGCATGGCATTATTCGACGCGGAAGGCGGTTGCATGCTCGCGCGGCCTACTGGAAACGCATTACGGACGGGTAACCTGTGGCTCGAAGGTGCCGAAGTCGGAGTGGATCGTGCACTGCGGGAGGGCGGCGCGCAATTCATCGACCCCGACCTGGGTCAGCTTCGTGTGCGTCACGCCCAAGTTCTTGAGGCGCGTCAGTCGCTTTAGATGCCGCACGCTGGCATCGGTGATGGTCGTGCCCTCCAAGCCCAAGCCATGCAAAGTCTTGATTCTCGCTAGGTGCTCCAAGCCAGCGTTCGTGATTTCAGTGTAACACATATCCAGTGTATCAAGGTGACGGCTGTCAGCTAGGCGCGCCGCAAGCGGATCACCAGTCGCCGTGCCCCAAATTCGCAGAGTCGGGAGTTTAAGTATCTGCGGCAACCCAGCGACGCCATCATCGGTGAACCCCCTTCCGCTAAGATTCAATGTTGCCAGATTTCGCAACGCCGAAATGTGTGGCAGCGAGGCATCAGTCAAGTTGCCGGAGGCCGGCAGATGAAGGTGAATCAATTGATTGGCTACCTTTTCGAGATCAGCCATGCCGGCGTCCGTCAGCTTTGGGATCCAGAGGAAAAGACTCATAAGATTGGGGCACTGGCACGCTGCCTCGAGTGATGCGTCGGTCAGATCCAGTCCTCCATGCCGTGTGTCGAGGTAAATGTCCTGCAAGTACGGGTGCGCGCGGAGGAACTTGACAATGCCCTCTTCCGTCAGCAGCCCCGAATCGCCGTTGGAAAAGCTGCTGATGGCGATGCCTTTCAAGTCGGCGACCAGGTCGAGTCGTGCAAGATCCTCGTCCGTGGGACTAAGATCATCGAACAGAGAAATGTTCTGGAGCGAAAAAGGTTCGCGGGGCAGATCGTTGATCGTTTGGATTTGGGCGAACCTGTTGTTCGGCCCAGGAATGACCACCGAGCCGCCGCGCGAGATGACCCACTCGGCAATGCGGCGGTCGGCGTCGGCGGCATCGGCGATTTCACCGGACGCCGACGGCGGGGGCGAGGGGGCGGGCGGGTACGACTCGAACAACTTCGTCACCTGCTCTGCCGAGAGCGCCACATCCCAGAAATCGACCTCGTCGATCAGTCCCTGAAATCCGCCGCCGCCCAACTCGAACGGCTGCCTGTTGTCTTGCAAGGCCGTCGGGATCTCGCCGCGCCGTGCGAATTCGACGGTGCGCCGCAGCAGTTCCGATCGCGCGAGCTCCTGCGATGCGGTAAGCTGTCCGTCCATGTAGAGGCTGAGCTTCGCACCATCATAGACAGCCACAACGTGCGACCATTGCCCGGTCGCGCCGAACGCCTGGATCGCGACCGGCGTTCCCGTCGTGCCTCCGACCGGATACGCCACACGAAATGAGTAGACGCCGTCGGCCCAATCGAGCAGGTACGAGCCTTTGGTCGACCACCGGCCGGCGACGTGGCCCGCGCGGGCCGAATTGGGATGGACCCAGGCCGCCACGGTAAGGGCCGACTTCGCGTGCAACCAGGGATCGTCGGCTACGGTTATTTGGTCGCCAGCGCCGGAAAACGCGGCCGCTTGGCCACGGATGCCCGGAGCAGTTCTGGTCTTCCCCGGCTTGCCGTCTGAGACCGACGCCTTCTCGTCGACGCCCGCGCCCTCGAAATCCCAACGCAGCACGGGCGGCGGCAGTTTGACGACCGCCACCTCTTTGACTTCGCGCAGTTCGATCTCGGCCACCGGCGGCTGCGTCACGTCGGCGGAGACGAGCGGCGGCTCCACATGAAATCGGTAGTGCTTGACCACCAGTTCCTGTCGTCTCACCAGCAGCTCGTGGTCGCCGGGGGCCAGCTCCATCGGTTCCTGCGCCTGTTTGGCCGTGATCTCGCGGTCGTCGAGAAAGAAGCTTAACGACGCGTCGGCCAGCAATTGCGGGTCGATGCCGACGTTGGTGACCACCAACGGGCCGCGAGGGACGAGCAGCCAGCCCAGCAGAATGGCGACGACGATGGCGGCCGGCGCGATCGCCCATCGCCACCATGCGACGCGTTGGCGCTTGGCGATGGTGGCCAGTTGCGTGTTCAACCCCGACACAAGCTGGACGAATTCGGGCGCGTCGAGCGACGGGAAACCGCCCGCCTGGCTGGCCTCGGCGGCCTTGAGATATTCGCGCAGCGCCTCGGCGAACTCGCGCATCGAACCGAAGCGCGCAGCGGGATGCTTGGAGAGCGCCCGGCGGCAAATCGCGTCGAGCCGCAGATCGAGTCCCGCGCGGAGAGCCGAAGGCGGTCGGGGCTCCGCGGTGGCGATCTGGCCGAGCACGGCGGAAGTGTCGCCCTCGAAAGGCCGATGCCCGGTGAGCAGCTCGTAGAGCACGACGCCCAGCGCGTAGATGTCGGTGGGCGGGCCGATCTGATCATGCCGCGACAGCGCCTGCTCGGGCGCCATGTACGCCGGCGTACCGACGAGATCGCCACTGGCGGTGAGCGTGGCCTCGTTCGCATCGTACCGCCGCGCCAGCCCAAAATCCATCAGCACCGGCTGCCCGCGGCGGTCGATTATGATATTGCCGGGCTTGATATCGCGGTGGACGATGCCCTTGCGATGGGCCTCGCTGAGGGCCTGCGCCAGCTTTCGCACGATCGTCGCCGCCGAACGCTCGGCGAGCGGGCGGCCGCGCTCGATGAGCTTGGACAACGGCTCACCGTCGATCAGCGTCATCACCATATATTGCCGCCCATCCAGCTCGCCGGCTTCATGCAGCGGGCAGATATTCGGATGGTGAAGCGTGGCGGCGGCCTTGGCCTCGCGGAGAAATCGTTCCCGCTCGTCAGCGCTTTGCAGCAGCCCCTTGCGCGGAATCTTCAGAGCGACCACGCGGCCCAACTGCGTGTCGCGGGCGCGATATACCGCGCCAAAGGCGCCCTTGCCGAGCAGCTCTAGAATTTCAAATCGCCCAAACCGCTGTGGTCGGGCTGGCGCGGGGTCGAGCAGATTGTCGGGCTGCGTGGCCCGGTGTTTACTGTCGAACGTGGCGGTGGCGTCGTTCCGGCCGGGAGTCGCGCCGCTTTTTCGGTTTTTGGTGCGCGGCGGGAGGCTGCTGAGCACCTGGTGGCAGGCGCCGGTGCAACGACTGACATGCGCCTCGATTGCCGCCCCCTCGGCCTGGCTTAATCGGCCAGCCCGCCAGCGCAAAAGCTGTTCTCTCGTGGGACAGTTTTCCACAGGCCACTCGCGGCAGTTTCAGTCGGGTGGCTCCATTGTGGCCACACGGGGGGGCGAGTTCAATATGCCGGCACGGCCTGGGGGGCGATTTCGACGAGGCGGGGACGGGGCTTTTGGTATAAGTCAAACCTCGCTCCATAATGATTGTCGCCGATGAGTCCATGGATCCTTGTGGTGAATGTAGTTCCCGCAAGTCCGCAAGGCGCTGCGCGGGAACGCGCAGGACGTTCAGCTTGGGACCGCCGCGGCAGGGGCGGCGCAAGGATAAAACCGGCCTAGTTCGACGGCGACCGCCGTGCATCCTCGCTGGCTTCGTAGAGTGCCAGCTCTTCGTGCAGTCGGGCGATCATCTTGCGAATGCCTGCCTTCGTAAAACCTTTCGAGCCAGCGGGATGCTTGATTCGCCGCCAGTCAATAACCAGAATGGCGGTGCTTTGTGATGGGCAGCCGAAGCCGGCATTCCAAGGGAAGCCTTCTGAGAAGCGAGAGTTTCAAGATTCGGGAGTTACCGTCATGGTAGTCAACGACGTACATCTGATTTCCAAACATGGAACTTCAGCACCGACGACCGTCTCGCTCGACGTGGCCGCGATCGCGGCGAATCTCTCCTTCATCGACCGCCCGCTGAAGAAAGCAGCGCTGCCCGAATTGCGGCGCTTTTTCGAATCGGATGGTGTTCGCCGCCTGCGAGTATCAAGTGGCTCCATTGGACGGCCCAGCTCGACTGGTGGCATATCGCGACGCCCTCGGAAATTGGAGCAAAGCCGGGTACCGCTCGGCATCACATACGGGGCACGTAGATTCGACTCTCGTCGCAATAATCGCCCATTGCCACTCCGAATAGCAATTCGGCGACGTCGACTGCAACACGCTGGCGGTAGTTGGTGCTGTGCTCAAATTCGATCTTGTTCGCAAGAGTTATGAGGGGCAGGCATCCTGGCTGCCATGAATCATCGAGCGTCTTCTGCAGTGAATCGGTCCCCGCCGCGTTGCGGTTCGCGGTATACAGAACCCAGCCTTCGTGCTGACAGAAGCGCCAAAGCGAACGATCGTCGATGTCGGAGGGCAAGCCCGCTTCATCGATCGTCAGAAACTGCAGCGAGAGCTCGGCAAATACGGCTGCAAGATCAAGTTTTTCGAGTAGCCGTAACAGATAACGAAAGTGTCCGGTGAGATTGGCATCGGCCAATAACCCGCGAATGCTACGATCGCTCACCGGCGTGGGCCTCCGCCCCGGCGATCCACTCACGGAACGCAGGCAACCCGTTCACCCCTGGGGGCGAGGGCGGCGTGGCGCGATCGGCAATCGCGCGTTGCTGTTCTCGCTCGCCAAGCCACTGGCGGAACTTCACGAAGGCGTCGTGCGTCTTTTTCGCTTGGTCGAGCACGCTAGGTGGATTGCCGGCCGCAATGCGGACCTCGACTTCCAGGTGCTCCGCAAGCATCTTGTCCGCGTGGTGCAGTGCATAGGCGCGTGCCGCCGCGACCTGATCCGCTGACAGATTGTTCACCTGGCAAATATACGACTCAGTGGCCGACGCATCGAGAAAATAGGGAAGCAAATCCATGACGGTGATTCTCGTACCAATCACCTCGGGGCCTCGTCCGCGATCATGAATCAAACTCTCGTTCATTTCGTGCAATTCCCCTCGTTTGCGGGTTCCGCCGTGGGCAGACCCGGCGAAATGTGAACGCGCCGGCGATCGGTCCCGCTTCATTACATCTTACACGAATGATGCACCTGACGCGACGGCCAAACCGAAACAGGCAAAAAAGCCACTGAAAAATTGAAAGCCACTCGCTTGGTAGGTCGCCCGACCGGGACGAGCCAGGTTCGTGGCTGCGCACAGCATGACCATTCCCGAATTCCCGGCGGGCTGACGTTACTGCGATTCCTCACTCTATCCGCTCTTCCCGCACAGCTCGCGCACCAGCGCCACGTTGGCGCCTACCTGGTCGGCGAATTGCTGATACATGCCCACGATGAGCGCGTCGGTCGGCTTGATGTTTTTTAGCGCGGTTTGAAACGCACCGCGGACCTCGGCGGGCGTGCCCACGCGCCGACCGGCGGCGAGTACCTTGTACGCCAGACAGGGCTTCTTGGTGGCTTGAATCACTTGGAACATCCGCGGGGGATCGGAGGGCAAATAGATTTCGCCCAGCGGTAGGTCGCTGCCGAGCAGTTTGCGGAGTTCGTCCTTGGGCCGCGTCAAGTAATACAAGCAGCACATGAAGTAATCGACGTCCCAGCCTTGGTCGTTGGCCAGGGCAAGCAGCTCGGGATTGTGCGCCGACAGACCCACCAGCACGCCTTGATCGCGAATCCGCTTGAGCAAGTCTTTGAGCAGATTGAGTTTGCCCTGGCGGTGCAGCTTTTCGGCCAGGGCGCCGTGCGGGGCAATGCCGATCGGCTTGCGCTTGGCAACTTCGTCGATCAGGTGCGGTTTTTGGTCCCAGTCGGGTTTGCCCAGGCACAGCCAATTCAGCTTGCCGCCCGAAGCGCGATGGCGATCGAGGTCGGCCAGCGTGCGCTCGGCGTAGCTGTTCTGCCAGGTGTTGATGCCGGCCTGCTCGGCGCGATCGAGCAGCTCTTGCACGTGCTCGGGCGTGTGCCAGTCGGTCAGGTGCTGGCTGAGGTGACGATTGAAGTGCGAATGCCCGTAGATGGGGTTGCCGCCCAGAATGAGCCGCGTCACCGTGTGCGGGCCGAGTTGAACGGTCGGCAGCGGCGACGACGAGACGTTTTCGGCGGCCGCGGCGGGCGCCAGCGCGGCGACGCCGGCCGCCACGCCCGCCGCCTGGTGAAGAAAATCGCGCCGGCTTGCGGAAGCGGGCGCCTGGGATGAAGCTCGTTCGCTCATGGACGTCTCCTAATCAATGGCTGGTTCGGCACCGCCCCTCTCTGGAAATTGGAAACCGTTGCCAGTTGACGCTACGGGCGGCAAAACGTCAACTGCGAACGGTTCGCAGTTGAGAGGCCGCGGGAGTCCGCCGAAAGCAGCCGCCCGCAAGTGGACAAGTCGGCGGGCGATTGTTTAAAACGAGCGCCTAGTGATCGCTGCCCCCTAATTCATTTGACTTTCGGAGCCTCAGGAGCCGGACGCCATGCCAAGTCAGT
>DASVHB010000507.1:0-8112 GCA_036379195.1 Pirellulales bacterium | reverse complement strand
TTGGCTCGGCGGAAGGCGACGAGGCGGATTGCTCGCGCCAATGTCTCGCGGCACGAATGCCGCGCGCGTTTTTCGGGGCGTCGATGCTGGCCATGCGTCCTTTGTAACACAGGCCATCTAGTGGGACCAATGGAGATTCCGCTGCTGAGCGGCTCGCCGGGTGCATAAGGGGAATTGCGCGCGGAACGGCTTTGCGCAAAAATGTCAATCGGAGAGTTCCAAGGTTTTTTGTATGCTAGCCGCGGAACTGGGCGAATTGGGAAACCCAGTGAGAAAACTACCCTGTTCAAGGATGAACAAAATGGCCCGCGCGAAGATCAGCGATCAGGAGTGGCAGACGTTTGTGAGCGTTGCCGAGCGGCTTCAAATCCCGGTGCGAGAACTGCTTAATGAGGATGCGCGGTTTTCGGCTATTGAGTCGGCTGGGCATAAGCTGGGCAGAGCGGTGGCGCAAATCACGACCGAACGGCTGGCCTTCGCCCGTGCGGAGCGGATGACGGGGCTTCAACCCTGTCCGACTTGCGGGGTGCCGTGTCCACTGGTCCAGCGAGAACGAGAATTGGAAACGATCGACGGGCCAGTAGAGCTGGCCGAACCGGTTTGCCATTGCTCGGCCTGTCGCCGAGATTTTTTTCCCTCAGCGTCCGCAATTGGGGCTTGACCAGCGAAATTGCAGTGCCGCCGTCCTCGACAAAATCGTCTCGGCCAATGCGGAACATAAATCCGCGGCCAAAGCAAAGCGCATGCTGTGGAAGCTCGCCGAGATCAACGTCAGCGTGCCACACATCATGGATTTGACCGCGATGATCGGAGAGGAGTTGTGCGATCACCTTCAACAGCAAGCGGACGCGCACGCTGAGAGGCAGCTCACGCCACAATACGCGGAAGCTCCTAAGGTGGTATCGGTATCCGTGGATGGTGGCCGGATCATGACCCGCGCCGATGCCGGACGCGGCGTCCACGAGCAGGCCTGGAAGGAGACCAAGAACGCCTGCCTGTTGACAATGAGCAGTTCTGTCTCGACGGAGGATCCACATCCTCAATTGCCGACCTGCTTCACCGACCAGGAATACGTCGAAAAGCTGGTGCGTGAGGTCCATAGCTCCACGACGAAATCGGTGGCAAACGACCGAGAAACAGAGTCCCTTCTCGAAGAAATTGACAGCGCCTCGCCGACACCATCGAACGGCTTAGCCAATACCGAGGTGAGTCCCTCACGGGTCGAGAAAATCGAGGATTGGCATCCGAAGCGGTTGGTACGGAGCTGCCTCAGCAGCATGGCGTGCAGTGACGATTTCGGTCCCTTAGTAGCCGGCGAGGCCCAACGTCGCGGATTTTATGCGGCGGAAAGGCGTGCCTTCTTGGGAGATGGTCAGGCTTGGAACTGGACGCTTCAAAAACGCCATTTCCCAACGTTCGTCGGCATCGCGGATTTCGTTCATCCGCTGGGATACGTGTACGATGCCGCCAAAATTCTAGCGCCTACTAATCCCTGGCCGGTCTATCTGCGGGCCACCGAAGCCTGTTGGCAAGGTCGTGTCGACGAGGTGCTGTCCGAACTGCGAGCTTGGCAAGCGGAGAATCCCGCTTCCTCCGACGAAGGACTTGCCGAGCAGGATCCTCGTGCTGTCATTCAAACGGTCATCACCTATTTGCAGAACAACCGAATGCGGATGAATTACCCAGAATACCGCCGTGCCGGATTGCCTGTCTCGTCCTCGATGATCGAATCGCTCATCAAGGAGATTAACCATCGCGTCAAAGGCACAGAGAAGTTTTGGAACCGTCCGGACGGCGCGGACCACATTTTACACGTCCGCGCGGCGGCTTTAGGGGACGACGACCGGCTCAGCCAATGGATTCTCAACCGCCCCGGCAGCTATTTTTACCGAAGATCGACCATCCCGCACGAGCTAGCCGCGGCGGCGTCCCGAAGCGTCAGCGACGAGCTGACCTCCGCTGCCTAAAAAATCAAATCACCTTATGCACCCCTTTGCTCTTGTGCGCGTGGTTAAAATCGCTAATCTATCGCCCCCCAATTGTTTTCTTGAGGAGTCGAGCAATGCGGTGGTCGGCGACAATCGTCGTGGCGGCTATGCTGGCGACCGGCTGCAACAACACGGCCCCTAGCAACGATCCGTTTGCGCCGCGCTTGCTGCCCAGCACGCGCGTTCCTCCGCCCGCCACCGGCGCGGCGGGGTCGGTGGACGGATCGTACTACAACTCGCCGACGCCCGGTCCCTTGCCGACGCCGGCCCCAACCGCACTGCCTTCGGGAACTACCGGCAGCCTCGATGCGCCGCCCAACGGTCCGTTTCGGGCCAGCCCCGCGGGCACCGGCAGCTTTACGCCCAACCAGTCCACCAGCGTGCCCAAGTCGGCGCGGGGCTCGTCCACGCGCACTCATGTCGACCACTCGGTGACGCCCGCCTCGCACGTGACCGCCGCCTCTGCGTCATCCCAGGCTGATGACGGCCTAGAACTAGAAGACGAAGATGGCGACGAAGAAGGTGCCGAACAGGTGGACGAAGCAGCCCACTCCAGCGGTCTGCGGCCCACCTCGGCCCGATTCTCGAAGCGGTCTGGTTCGAGCCGCGCCGTCGATATTATGGACCTTCCGCCCGTCGGTCATTCGCGCTAGCCCGGATGATTCATCAGCCCACACTAACCCGAAGCGTAAGCGAGGTAAGGCCGAGATTATGCCTCGCTTACGCTTCGGGTTGGTGTGACATCACCGTCGTTCGGACACCTCAGGGGCTGATGAATCATCCGGGCTAGTTGGCTTCCGGTTGCGCCGGTCGTTGGGGCTTTGCGGGCACGCCGGCGGAGTTTCTCAAAAACCGCCCGGCCGACCGGTACCCTTTTTTCGCTCCGGCGCTAAAATGGATGGGTAATCCCTTTTTTACCGGGGCCGGTCTGGCGCCGGCCCTGTGCGTGGAGCCTCGTTCTTGACGTTCGCCACTCGATTGCAGTCCATGGCTGTCGGCGGCGCCCAGCGCAAGCTGGCGCAGTGGTCGGCGGTGTTGGCCAAAGTCAATGGTTTTGAGCCCGAGCTGAAGGCGCTCTCCGATCACGAGCTGCGCAAGCGCAGTCTCTCGCTGCGCTATCGCGCCAAAAGCCAAGAGCCGCTGGAGCGGCTGCTGCCCGAAGCCTACGCCCTGGTGCGCGAGGCGGGCCGCCGCACGCTCAACATGCGGCATTTCGACGTGCAGATTCTGGGCGGCATCGCCATGCACCACAACGCCATCGTCGAGATGCAGACGGGCGAAGGCAAGACGCTCACCGCCACCTTGGCGATGTATCTCAACGGCCTGACGGGCAAGGGCGTTCACCTGGCCACGGTGAACGACTACCTGGCCCGCCGCGACGCGCAATGGATGGGACCGATCTACGAAATTCTGGGCATGAGCGTCGGCATCATCGAGACGCAGATGCAGCAGCCCGCCCGGCGCAAGGCCTATGCCGCGGACATCACCTATGGCACGGCCAAAGAGTTTGGCTTTGATTTTCTCCGCGATCGGCTGCTGTTGCGGCGGATCAACGAGGGCCTGACCGATTTTCTCGGGGGCATGCTGGGGCAGCAAGGCGGCGGCTCGATCGAAGAGCCCGTGCAACGCGGCGCGCATTTCGTCGTGGTCGACGAAGCCGACAGCATTCTCATCGACGAGGCCCGCACCCCGCTGATCATCAGCGCGCTGCCCACCGAGGAAGAAAAAATCGCCGTCGAGTGCTACCGCTGGAGCGCCAAGGTCGCCGGCGAGTTTGAGGACGAAGAACATTACGATTACGACCACGAGAAACAATCGGTCGAGCTGACCGCCTCGGGCCGGCAGTTGGTGCGCACGCTGCCCAAGCCGACCGCGATGGACGCCGTCGGCATGTTCACGATTTACGAATACGTCGAACGGGCGATCAAAGTGAACCGGGCGTTCACGCTCGACCGGCAATATGTGATTCGCGACGGAGAGATCGTCATCGTCGATGAATACACGGGCCGCCTGGCCGAAGGGCGCAAATGGCGCGACGGCATCCACCAGGGCATCGAGGCCAAAGAGGGCGTCGAGGTCACCGTGGCCACCGGCCAGGCCGCGCGCGTGACCGTGCAAGATTTTTTCCTACGCTACGACAAACTCACCGGCATGACGGGCACCGCCACCAGCTCGGCCCGCGAGCTGCGCAAAATTTACAAGGTCGACGTGATCGCCATTCCCACCAATCGTCCGGCGATTCGGCAGCGGTTGCCCGACGCGATTTTCGGCACCAGCGATCAGAAGTGGGCGGCGATTGTCGATGAGGTCCGTGAGCTGCACGCCCAGGGACGGCCCGTGCTCATCGGCACGCGGTCGATCGACAAATCGGTACATCTTTCCGAATTGCTCACCGAGGCGGGCATCGAGCACCAGGTGCTCAATGCCCACCAGATCGCCGCCGAGGCCGATATTGTGGCTCGGGCCGGTATGCTCGGCAAGGTGACCGTGTCGACTAACATGGCCGGTCGAGGCACCGATATCAAACTGGGCGAAGGTGTGGCCGATCTTGGCGGGCTGCACGTGATCCTGACCGAAATGCACGACTCGGCGCGGGTCGATCGGCAGTTGATTGGCCGCTGCGGACGCCAAGGCGATCCCGGCACCTTCCGGCAATATCTTTCGCTCGACGACGACATTCTGCTCAATGGGCTCGGTCCAGACCGGGCCGAGCGGCTGGAAGAGCAGGGCCAGACGTCGTCGGGTCCGTTCGATCACCTCGGCGGCCTTTATCGCAAGGCCCAGCGGATTATCGAGCGGCGGCATTTCCGCGACCGCCGCGTGCTGATGTACTACGAGAAAGAGCGCCAGAAGCTGCAAAAGCAGATGGGCCAAGACTCGTATCTCGATACGGCCGGCTAGGCGCGCAACGATGCACAAGCGAGCACGCTTATGCTACGGGGGTGGCGCCACGTCGTTCCGTCTAGTCAGTTTTGACAGACAAGTTTGGCAAATGCCCGGTGGCCGGGGCAGAGTCTAAGCGATGCCCCGGCTGACGCGAACCGGGGCATCGGCAAGCCTCTGCCCCAGCCACTAGCGATAAGGTGGCACCCTTTATTAGCCCCCTAGGCTCGGGAACGAATGCTATATATCTGTAGCCTGGAGAACTTACCCGTTTCTCTGCACCCCAGGAGGGCGTACGACATGCTCAGCCAAATCATCGCGTCTGGCGTCCAATTGCCAAGTATCCCGGCCAGTTTGGCGCTGGCGGCCGTGGCGTCGCTTGGCTATTTGGTCGGTCGCTGGTCGCGGCAAAAAGCGACGATCGAGAATTCGACCAGTCAGGACCTGCAACGGGCGTTGTGCGACGCGCGGCAGCTTGAACAAATCACCGACGAGATGCTCAACGTCACCCGCGCGGCGCTGGAGCATTGCCAGCGTCTGCGCGCCCACCGCCCGAAGTCGAAAGGCCAAAGGATCGGCGCGCGGGCGCGCTGAAACCGCAATGCGGGCTAAACCACCGGCCGCTGAAAAAAGGCCGGGCGCTGGTTTGCGCCAGCGCCCGGCCCATTGATCGAACCAAGCTCAGCGATCGCTATTTCACGATCTTCGAGATTTCGTCGACCAGCGAGTCGACGCGTTTCTTGGTGAATTCATCCGCGGCGTAGGCGCGGTTCGCCTTCACTTTCATGCCGCGGTAATAGAGCACCGTCAGGCCGGCATCGGGATTCAGCCCGTAGTTTGCCGGGCCTTCTTCATGCTCGACCGGGACGACCACGGGTACGTTTTTCAGCTTCTGGCCGGCCACCAGACGCTCGGCTTGCGATTCGAGCTGATCGCGGTCGTCGCCTAAAAGATTGACGAAAACTTTCAGCTTTTCGTCGGCGTGTTCTTCGATGGCCTCATCCAACTTCTTGACCAAACTGGCCAAGGCCGCGTCAGATTTTCGAGCGAAAACCATGACGACGGGGCTGCCGCCGTACTTTCAGCGATAGCAGAGTTCTTGCCCCACGCGTACGCCGTCGCCTTCGGCGCCGGCGCATTTGACCACTTGGAATGCCTCGACCGAGTCGCCGACCTGCGGACCGCTTTTCAGCGCTCCCGCGGCCAACGCCGTCGCCAGCAATCCTACCAGACTGATGGGTTGCATCATCGACAGGCTCCTGTTTCGGGAAATCCTACCGCCGGGCGCCGCGCCCGGCGTGTCGCGCAGTTTACTCGCAACCGGGCGAATCTGGCAAGACTTGCGGAAACTCGGTGATATCTTAAAGTTGAGCTGCACGCCGCGCAAAATACACTAACCCGAAGCGCCAGCGAGGAAGAGCCAGGCTGCGTCCTCGCTGGCGCTTCGGGTTGGTGTTGTCGCCATGTGGCACAGCCGCCCTCGGCTGTGATCGCCGTCTACGGCGGCGTAGGCCGAGAGGCACAGCCGAGGGCGGCTGTGCTACATGGCTTGTGCCAAGCATTAAGAACGATGGCCAACCAACCCGCTGACAATGATCTTGGCGATAGCGACCGCTGGGATGAGCTGCGGCGGTTGATGCCCGCGGCGGGCAAGTGGGCCTATTTCGACCATGCCGCGGTGGCGCCGCTCTCGCTGCCGGCGCGGGCCGCGCTGACCAACTGGGCGAACGATGTTTCGCAAAACGGCGTGGTCGAGTGGCCGCAATGGGCCGCCCAGCTCGAACACGTCCGTCGCCGCGGCGCCGAGCTGCTGCACGCCGATCCCGCCGAGATCGGGCTCATCCATAGCACCACCGAGGGCATCAACCTGGTTGCCGAGGGCTTTCCTTGGCAGCCGGGCGAGAACGTCGTGGCGCCGGCCAACGAGTTTCCGTCGAACCTCTATCCGTGGATGAACCTGGCCGAGCGGGGTGTCGAGGTCCGCCGCGTGCCCGTGCAAAATGGCCGCGTGGAAATCGACGATCTGGCCCGCGCCTGCGACGATCGCACGCGGATGGTGACGGCGAGTTGGGTGGGCTATGCCAGCGGCTGGCGGCTCGATGTGGACGCTCTGGTCGACATGGCTCATCGCCGCGGCGCGCTGGTGTTTCTCGACGCCATCCAAGGCTTGGGCGTGTTTCCGCTCGACGTGCGGCAAACCCCCGTCGATTTTCTTTCGGCGGACGGGCACAAATGGTTGTTGGGTCCCGAGGGTGCGGGGCTGTTGTATGTGCGGCGAGAGCATCTCGATCGGCTGCGGCCCTTGGGCGTGGGGTGGAACAGCGTGGTGCAGGCCCACGACTACAGCCAGATCGAGCTGAAGCTGAAGCCGGCGGCGCGGCGGTATGAGGGCGGCACCTACAACATGCCGGGCCTGCTGGCCTTCGGCGCCAGTCTGGAGCTGCTGGCGGGTTTTCCGATCAGCGAGATCGCCGCGCGTGTCTTGGCGCTCACCGATTTGCTTTGCGAACGGTTGTCGTCGGTGGGCGCGGTGGTAGCGAGCTGCCGCGAGCCAGCGCATGCCAGCGGCATCGTGTCGTTTGAAATGCCAAACGAGAATCCCGCCGAAGTGCGCCGCCGCTGCCGCGCGCAGCAGGTCGTGATAAGCTGCCGCGAGGGCCGGCTGCGCGCCAGCCCTCACGCCTATAACAACGAAGAAGATATCAATCGGCTCATGGATGCGATCTCGAAGGCGCCCCCGGACGACGTTTCAGACAGGCAAAAAGACGAGTTTTAGATGATGATGATGTAATCACCTTTCTCATGTTTTTGCCCTCCATTTTTTGCCTTCCGGCGACGAAGGCGCGAGTTATGCCTTTGCCCAGTTGGGAAACAGCCGACCGCCGTACACGGCCGAGTCGCCCAGCATCTCGTCGATCCGCAGCAACTGGTTGTACTTGGCCGTGCGGTCGGTGCGCGAGAGCGAGCCGGTCTTGATTTGCCCAGTCGAGAGCGCCACCGCCAAGTCGGCGATCGTGGAGTCTTCGGTCTCGCCGCTGCGATGGCTCGAGATGCTGGTGTAGCCGTTTCGCCGGGCAAGCTGGATGGCGTCGATCGTTTCGGTCAGCGTGCCGATCTGATTGACCTTGATCAGGATGCTGTTGGCGATGCCCTTGTCGATGCCCTCTTGCAACCGCCTCGTGTTGGTCACAAACAGGTCGTCGCCGACCAACTGCACTTGCGATCCGAGCCGATCGGTGAG
>DASVHB010000506.1:0-11594 GCA_036379195.1 Pirellulales bacterium | reverse complement strand
TGCCGTCCGCCTTTTACGCGTTAAGGCTTATTAGCAGGTCGGCACAGAGTGCGAGACCGCGCGTTTTGGCGGTAAGCTGCGGCACGCGGAGCGTGCCTGCTACGATGGCTGTTACGCGATCAAACAAAAAGCGAAACCATGTCCGACGCAACCATGCCCGACGCAACCAATCCGCAAAACCTCTCGCCCGGTGGTGCCGCCCCGACGCTCGACCGCCAATCGGTTGAAGGCATCTTTATTGAGGCATTGGGCAAAAATCGGGGCGAAGCGCGCTGCGACTTTCTCGACGCCGCCTGCCAGGGCAACGCCGAGCTGCGCAGCCGCGTCGAAGCGTTGTTGCGGGCTTACGACGACGCCGGCAGCTTTTTGCAACATCCCGCCGGCGATTGGCGCAGTCCGCCCGTTACCGCGGCCGCGGGTGGCGCGGCGGTTGACGAACACGGCATTCCCTCTGGCCTGCTGCGCCCCAGTGAAAATACGGACTACATCGGTGCGATCGGCCCCTATCAAGTTCGCGAACTCATCGGTCGCGGCGGTATGGGAATCGTGCTGCGGGGATTCGACGCCAAGCTCAGCCGCGTGGTGGCCATCAAGGTGCTCGCACCCGAGTTGGCGGCCCAACCCACGGCGCGGCGGAGGTTTTTGCGCGAGGCGCAGGCAGCCGCCGCAGTTACGCACCCGCACGTCGTCACCATTCACGCCGTCGACGAAGATCAGTGGCCCTATTTGGTCATGGAGTGCATCGAAGGCCAGTCGCTGCAAGATAAGATCGAGCGTTCGGGGCCGCTGGGTTTGGCCGAAATCTTGCGCATCGGCACGCAGATCGCCGAGGGCCTGGCGGCGGCCCACAAGCAAGGTCTCGTTCACCGCGATGTAAAGCCGGCCAACATCTTGCTCGAAAACGGCGTCGAGCGCGTGAAGATCACCGACTTCGACCTGGCCCGCGCGGCCGACGACGTATCGCTCACGCGCCCCGGCGAAATCTCGGGCACACCGCAGTATATGTCGCCCGAGCAGGCGTCGGGCCAGCGCATCGACCAGCGCAGCGATCTATTCAGTCTGGGTTGCGTGTTGTACGCGATGTGCGCGGGCCGCCCGCCATTTAGGGCCGACAGCATGGCGGCCATCGTCAAAAAAATCTGCGACGAGACCCCGCAGCCCCTGGCCGAGATCGATCCGCAAATGCCTGATTGGTTGTCGAAAGCGATCGAACGGCTGTTGGCAAAAGATCCGAACGAGCGAATTCAGTCGGCGGACGAAGTGGCCACAATTTTGGGAGGGGCGCTGGCGCAAGTGCAAGCCGGGCGAGCCATGGCGGCGCCGGTCGCCCGTCACGCCATCGCGGTTGCGCCGTGGGCGGCGAGCCGTCCGCGCATGCCGGCCTCGGTGGTGGTGGCGCTGGTCGTCGTGATCACGTTTTGGTGGATCGTTGGTGAGCGAATGAAGCAGGTGCCGCGCAGCGGCCTCGGGACGGTGATTGCCTGCGCCGAACTTTCTGTGCCAGCTTTTGTTTTCTGGATCACACGCGTCGGCTCGATGTCGCCGACGCTTCGGGTCCTGTCTACGGTGACGATGCTCTTTTGGGGCGGCGCCGTCGGTTTCGGACTCTGGCTAAACCACGATCTGCACTTCAAGGCGGGTGATTGGCTGGCGGCTCTCGGAGTGCTGCCGGTGAGCTACTTCGCCACGCGCCGAGTATGGCGCGCGTCGGCTCTTTCGCGCCACGCACCGGCCTCAGTGCCGAGGGGAAGCTCTTCCAGGCCCACTCCGTCGAGCGGCCCTCACGGAAAAAAGCCGCCGGACGGCCGCACCGCCGCACGCCGTTTGTGGGAGCAACCCTGGACGCTTGCGGGCTGGCTCGTCGTGGCCATGCTATCGCTGATGCTCCTTGTGCCAGTGCTGGCAGTCATCGGCTTTCTCATTCCCGCGTATCAGGCCGCGCAAACGCGCACACTTCAAAGCCGACAGCCCTGGCAAGATGTGGCGGCCCGCTTGACGCTCAATTGGGATGAAGACCTGCCGATCATTGAAATCCGGATTGACGATGCGGCCAACTGGCGATACGACAACACGCCGCTAGAAATTCCGCCCATTCAAAGGCCTCAGTCGCCGGGGCAGCATACGGTGCTTGTCCTTTACACTCACAGCGGGCGCCAACGCAGCCTGCGCGAGACGATCACCTTGGCGGCACGCGAGCAGCGGACGCTCGACCTGACGCCCTTGGTATTGGCCGACATCCAACGGCGCGAGAGGCCGAAGACCGGCGAATCGACGGCCCCCCGCACTTGCCGAGTGATCGTAGCCGAGCTAACCTCGTGATACCGGATCATGCCGTTCATTCCCGCCTCGTTGGTTCAATGCGCTCGATCAAAAGCTGGTCCCTCGCCATTTGGCTAGCAGCTGCCGCTCCGCTGTTGGCCGCCCCTCCGACCACCTACGACACCGCTGAGGCCGCCCAGGCTGATCCCGACTTTGTTCTGCAAGGAGAATACACGGGGAAAAATCTCGGCGTTCAAGTGGTTGCCTTAGGCGGGGGCCAATTTCGCGTGGTTAGCTATCGCGGCGGTTTGCCGGGTGCGGGCTTCGACGGAAAAGACAAACAGTCGGTCGAGTCGGACCGCGAGGATGTAATCGGGCTGATCACCGCGCTCAAAAAAGTCGATCGCGCCAGCCCGACCTTGCTCGCCAAGCCTCCCGCCGATGCGGTCGTGCTGTTTGATGGCAGCCAACAATCGCTGCAAAAATATTGGCGGCCGGGCGCCAAGCTCACCCGCGACGGGCTGCTGATGCAGGGCTGCACCACGCTTGATAACTTCCGCGACTTTACCTTGCACCTCGAATTCCGTTTGCCTTACATGCCGCAGGCTCGCGACCAAGGCCGCGGCAACAGTGGCGTGTATTACCAAGGGCGATACGAAACTCAGGTGCTCGACTCGTTTGGGCTGGAAGGCAAAGACAACGAGTGCGGCGGCATCTACTCGATCCGCGCTCCAGACGTCAACTTGTGTCTGCCGCCGCTCACGTGGCAAACCTACGATGTCGATTTCACGGCGGCCCGCTGGGACGCTGAAGGAAAAAAGTCGGCGGATGCCCGGCTTACCGTGCGGCTCAACGGCGCGCTGATCCATCAGGACGCGGCCGTGGCCGGCTCGACCACCGCGGCGCCGCTGAACGAGTCGCCCGATCCAGGGCCGATTCATCTGCAAGATCACGGCAGTCCTGTGCGATATCGCAATATCTGGCTCGTGCCGCGCGATGTCGCGCGAGAAGCCCAACGGCCGGTCGTGCCCGGCTTCGAACGCTTTTTCGCCACGGCGGGGGCCGATCAAGTGGTGGGGGGGCGACTGCTGTTAGGCGAGCTTGGCTGCACGGCTTGCCATGCCGCCGATGCGGCGCTTCAGGCCCACCTGCTGCCAAAGCAAGCGCCCGTGCTCGATGGGGTGGGCGCTCGCGTGCAACCCGAATGGATGCTGCGGTTCATTGCCGATCCGCACGGCACAAAACCCGGCGCCACCATGCCCAACCTGTTCGCGGGCATGCCGCCCGACCGCCGCGATGCCGCCGTGCGGGCAATTGTCAATTTCCTTTCCACCACGGGTCGATTGCAACGTCAGCCTGGCAAGCGGCAATTTGCCAAACAGGGCGAGCAATGGTTCAAGCAGCTAGGTTGCGTGGCTTGTCACCCGCCGCGCGAAGGAAGCAAAGTGGCCGAAAACATGTCGGCGCCGCTTGCCGAGCTGGGCGAGAAGTACACGTTGAAATCGCTCAGCGACTTTTTGAAAAACCCGCATCAGGTTCGGACGTCGGGCCGCATGCCCAGCCTGAATCTCAACGACGAAGAAGCCCGCGACCTGGCGTGCTATCTGATCGGTGATGTGGAACTGCGGCCACAGCAACCCAACCTGCGATATGCGGCCTATGAAGGCGGCTGGGAGTCGATGCCCGACTTCGAGAAGTTGACGCCCTATAAGACTGGCGAATCCGCGGGACTCGACCTGGATGTGGCCGGGCGGACGAGCAATTTTGGTGTGCGCTTCGAAGGATTTCTGCGTGTTGAGCGGGCGGGAGAATATACGTTTTATCTCGGCTCCGATGACGGAAGCATTCTTTCTATCGATGGCAATGAGCTGATCGACAACGATGACATTCATCCGCACGAAATCGAAAGTGAAGAGATTGAGCTTGACGACGGAATGCACTCCATCCGCGTGGACTACATGCAGGGCGGTGGTGAATGGACGTTGGAGCTGGATTACGAAGGGCCTGGTGTACCGCGCCAACCGGCCGAACTGGCGATGTCGCTGACGGAGGATTCAAGGTTCAGGGTTCAAGATTCAGCGAGGGGGCAGGATTCAAGAATCGAAGGTCAGCGAAGCGATGAGTTTATTTTCGATCCCGCGCAGGTTGAAGAGGGACGCCACCTGTTCGCCTCGCTGGGCTGCGCCAATTGTCATTCGCTAAAGCAGAGCGGTAAACCGATCGAAGCAAAGTTGGCGGCCAAGCCCCTCAGCGAGTGCAATCCGGCGGACGGCTGTCTACGTAGGGCGGACACTGCCCACCATCAACCGCCGGGCGCGGCTTTTCCGGGTGCTGCCGGGAAGGCCGGCCATCGGCTGCGCGCAGCCGATCACCCCCCGTCTGGCGGCGGTGCGGCGACAGAGGAAGAGGCCAACGGCGCAGCGCCTTTGGCTGTCGTCTCGTGGAGCGAAAGGGCGACTGTGGGCGCGAGGATGCCAGCCGGTGCTCCCGATTTTGGGCTGACGGGTCCGCAACGCCAGGCGTTGGCGGCGGCGCTGTCGGTGCAGTCGCCCGCCGGGCCGCCCAACGCGGCCGAGCGAATCGCGCTGGCGATGACTGCCTTCAACTGCTACGCCTGTCATGCACGGGACGGCGTGGGCGGCCCGACGCCAGACCGCAATCCGCTGTTTCTGACTTCGATTCCCGAAATGGGCGATGAGGGACGGGTACCCCCGTCTTTGGACGGCGTTGGCGACAAGCTGCAAGAAGACTGGCTAAAACATGTGCTAGCAGAGGGCGCCAAAGACCGGCCCTACATGCTTGCGCGCATGCCGCGATTCGCTACCGCCGAAGTGGCCGCGCTGGCCGATGCATTCGTTTCGCTCGATCAACGCACCGCGGCCGAGATTCCCAAGCTCGACGAACCGCCCTCGCGCATCAAAGCGACGGGCCGTTTTTTGGTGGGCGATCAGGCGCTGGCCTGCATCAAATGTCACACCTTTGGCCGGCATCGGGCCACCGGCATTCAAGCCATCAGCCTGCTGACGATGACCCGCCGCATTCGCGAAGATTGGTTTCATCGTTATTTGCCTGACCCGCCCGCCTACCGGCCAGGCACGCGCATGCCCACTGGCTTTATCAATGGCCGCAGCACGATTACGTCGGTTTACGAGGGCGATCCGGGTCGGCAGATCGCCGCCGTCTGGAGCTACATCACCGACGGCGACAAGGCGGGCATTCCCGACGGCCTGATTGCCGGCCTGATCGAGCTGAAGCCCGAGTCGCGGCCGATCATCTATCGCAACTTCATCGACGGCCTGACGCCGCGCGGCATTGCCGTGGGTTACCCCGAAAAGGCGCACCTGGCATGGGACGCCAATCTGTTTTGCCTGGCGTTGGTATGGCACGGGCGGTTTATCGACGCCTCGCGGCACTGGAGCGGGCGCGGCGATGGCTTTCAACATCCGCTGGGCGATCATGTCGTGCGCATCGAGCAAGCGGCGCCGCTGGCGGTGCTCGATTCGCCCGATGCCGCCTGGCCCACGCAGCCGCCCAAGGATCGCGGCTATCGCTTCGGCGGCTACCGGCTCGATGCGCAGGGCCGCCCGACGTTTTCGTATCAAACACCGCGGTTCAGCGTGGACGACAAGCTCGTGCCCGTGGTCACTGGCGACGAGACGCATTTCGAGCGGCGCCTCACCGTGCATTGCGCGCAGTCGCCGACGGGCCTTTACTTGTTGCTCGGAGCGGCGAACGAAATTAAGCCGCTCGCCGAGGGTTGGCATCAGGTGGGCGACGGCTATCGCATACGCGTGCGCGGCGAAAGCGGCCAGCCAATGATCCGGACCAGCGGCGGTCGAAAAGAATTGATCGTGCCGGTGACTCCTCGCAATCAAAAGGCGGAATTGATTGAGGAGATTGTGTGGTGAAGGCCAATCGGTGGCTTTTGTGACCAGCAGCCAGCGCATTCGCACTGACTTCGGGACATGAATCTGAAATGGGAAGAGATCGTCGGAAAGGCCGAGGCAGACGCGCTTGGCTTCAAAACAATCAAGAAACTTCTCGGTGACCATAGATTCGACAAATGAATAAGTCTGCTGTTATTCACGACGACGACCTGACGAGCATCATAGAACTGCTGAACCGCTTGGAATCCGCCAAGATCCATTTTAAACTTTCGCGGAATCGCGACGACGCCATTACGATTGAGGTCGCGGTGCCAGGACAGCGTTGGGAAATCGATTGTTATCCGAACGGCGGTATCGATGTTGAGGTCTTCAAGAGCGATGGAATGATCCATAACATCACCGGTTCGGTGGGCGCTGCCATGACGCTTGCGGCCAGCGGTGCCGCTTAACGCTCGTCCGCCCTAGAAATGGGCTGCCGGGACGCCCTTTTTTGCTTGTACCACGACCTATGCTTGATTATTGTGCATCCGAGTAAGCAGCCATCCGTCACGCTCCCTCCGGAGCGAGCCGCAGTGATCCGCATTGGGGCAGGCCGTCATGACCCGCGAACACCAGCGTCTGGCCGAAATCCACGACGATATCTATAGCTGGCGGCGATGGGGTCCCTATGTCAGCGATCGCTCCTGGGCCACCGTCCGCGAAGACTATAGCCCCGACGGCCGCGCCTGGCAGCATCTGACGCACGACTGCGCCGCCAACACCGCCTATCGCTGGGGCGAAGACGGCATCGCCGGCGTCTGCGATCGCTTTCAGATGCTCGTCTTCGCGCCCGCCTTCTGGAACGGACGCGACGGAATTCTCAAAGAACGTCTCTTCGGCCTCACGCCGTTCGAGGGCAATCACGGCGAAGACGTCAAGGAGTATTACTACTACCTCGACAACACGCCCACGCACTCGTACATGCGGTTTCTCTACAAATATCCGCAGTGCGAGTTTCCCTATCGCCGGCTGGTCGAAGAAAATCAACGCCGCTGCGGGGCGGGCTTTGAATACGAGCTGGTCGATACCGGCGCGTTCGACGGAAACCGCTACTTTGACATCTATGTCGAATACGCCAAGGCCACGCCCGAAGATTTGTGCATTCGCATCGAGGCCTTCAACCGCGGACCGGAAACGGCGACGCTGCACATCCTGCCGCACCTGTGGTTTCGCAACCGCTGGTCGTGGACCGCGGAGCCGGCGCCCGAGCCCGTGATCGAACGCGCCGCGTCGATGGGCGACTCACTGGCCATCATCGCCGACGATGAGCCCACTGGCGCCTCGGTTTGGGTGCCGGTGTTTTACCGCCTGGGCAAACGCACCCTGCATGGACCGGCGGGCGGCACGCCGCTGTTCACCGACAACGAAACTGGCCCCACCAGTCCCCTGGCCCTGCAGCGCGGGCGCCGGCGACAGTTTGTCAAAGACGCCTTTCATCGCTGGCTTATCCACGGCGAACCGTGCCTGAACCCTCAGCAGCGCGGCACCAAGGCGGCCTTGCACTATGTATTCGACATTCCGCCGGGGGCGTCGGTCAGCCTGCCGCTGCGGTTGACCGATCAGGCCGAGCTTGCCGCACCGCTCGCTGAGGTTGCCCCGATCATCGCCCAGCGACGCGCCGAAGCCGATGAGTTCTACGCCAGCATTCACCCGCCCGGCGCCAGCGACGAGCAGCGGCAAATTCAGCGGCAAGCTCTGGCCGGGTTGCTCTGGACCAAGCAAAGCTACATCTTCGATGTCGATCGCTGGCTCGATGGCGACGATCCCCGGCATCCGCCGCCCGAATCGCGCAAGGCCATCCGCAACCACCATTGGCGGCATTTGAATTCGCTGCGCGTAATGACGGTGCCCGACAAGTGGGAATATCCTTGGTTCGCCTGCTGGGACCTGGCGTTTCAATGCGTCACGTTGGCGCTGGTCGATCCCGAGTTCGCCAAGGAGCAGCTTTGGGTGCTGCTGTTCGAGCAGTTCCTGCACCCCAGCGGGCAGATTCCGGCCTACGAGTGGGACTTCTCCGATCTGAATCCGCCGGTACACGCCTGGGCCGTGTGGCGCGTCTACAACATGGACCGCATTCGCAGCGGCCGCGCGGACCGCGACTTTCTGGAACGCTGCTTTCACAAGCTGCTGATCAACTTTGCCTGGTGGGTCAACCGCGCCGATCGGTCGGGCAACAACATCTTCGAGGGCGGCTTCCTGGGTCTCGACAATATCACCGCCTTCGACCGCAGCACCAAATTTGACGACGGCACCGTGCTCGAACAGTCCGACGCCACCGGCTGGATGGGCATGTTTTGCCTCAACCTGATGCGCATCGCGCTGGAGCTGGCCAAAGAGAACCGAGTGTACGAAGGGCTGGCCACCAAGTTCTTTCAGCACTATGTATACGTGGCCGCGGCCATGAAGCAGATGGGCAACCGCGACTATCAACTGTGGGACGAGCAGGACGGCTTTTTCTACGACGTGCTGCGGCGGCCCGATGGTTCGTTCCAGCGGTTTCGCGTGCGCTCGCTGGTAGGGCTGATTCCGTTGTTTGCCGTCGAAAGGCTCGAAGAACCCTGGATGGAGCCGTTCAGCGACTTCCGCGCCTGCTTCGATTGGTTCATGAAGAACCGTGCCGACCTGGTGCGCTCGGTGGTACACACCGTCGACAACGGCGGCAAAGTCACGCACGCGCTGACGATTGTCGATCAGCAGCAGCTTGTGCGCTTGCTCGATCGCGTGATGGACCCGGCCGAGTTTCTTTCGGACTATGGCGTTCGCAGCCTGTCGAAGGCGCACCAGCAAGAGCCGTGCGTGTTTGGCAGCGAGTCGGTTTCTTACGAGCCGGCCGAGGCCTGCTCGAAGATCAAGGGTGGCAACTCGAACTGGCGCGGGCCGATCTGGCTGCCGACCAATTTTTTGCTGATCGAATCGCTGCGCAAACTGGGCGTGGCTTTTGGCGACCAGCTTAAGCTACCGCTGCGGTCGCAAGACGGGCACCCGGCCGGTTGCTACGAAATGGCCCGCCAGATCGCGCAGCGGCTCGTAGCGATTTTCGAGCGCGATGCTTCCGGCAACCGCCCGGTGTTCGGCGGCGCGAAACCGTTTCAGCACGACCCGCACTGGCGTGACCACCTGCTCTTTTACGAGTATTTTCACGGCGACAACGGCGCCGGCATCGGCGCTTCGCACCAGACCGGTTGGACTTCGCTCGTGGCGTCGCTGATCGACGAGTGGCAGCCGCTGGGGTAATTTGCCCCAAGGCCTGTAGGGTACGGACTCCGTGCCGTTCCGCGGGGGCGGCGCGACGTCGATTCGTCGTTCGGTGGAAACGCCGATCAGGGCGTTCCCCAGGGCCGCTAATGCGGAGAAACGTCGAATGGCAAACAGCGCTATCGCTTGCTCTCGCTCCGTGGAGTAGAATAACCGGTGTGCAGGAGCTCAGTGAACTCTCATTGCCGCGCCAAAAAAATGAGCGAGCATAGCGAGCGGGCCATCAATCAAGCCGCCTATCGCCGGCTGCGGGGATTTATTGATGCAAATTATCCAGCCGGCAGGTTTTTAGCGATATCGCAAGGTGAAATTGTCGCTGATGCCGAAGGCTTTAACGAAATCAACTTTGCGATTCAGAAAATATCGGCTCACTCGTCCGAGGTTCTGGTTGTCCAAGCCGGAGTTGATTATCCTGACACGGTAACCATCTTCGCCCTTCGTCAGTCGCCATGCCCCGTCGCCGAAACGAGCAACGAAATCCGTACAAAGGAGTTCCCGCCCGGCCAGTGGTCCACGTAGGACTATGGACGCGCGATGGTGGGAGGGA
The DNA here is from genome assembly GCA_036379195.1 of Pirellulales bacterium. Taxonomy (GTDB): domain Bacteria; phylum Planctomycetota; class Planctomycetia; order Pirellulales; family JAICIG01; genus JAICLL01. The sequence continues at coordinate 1,607 of DASVHB010000506.1, read as the reverse complement.
AACGTTGGAATTGCTCGCGGACACCGGTAATCCCTGCGCGATCGTCATCAGCACGATCGCTATGGCGAAGCTAAGTTTCCTGGCCGCGCCCGACATCAACAGCAATTTTGGACTCCTCGAGGGCGGCTGGTTGCGTATTGATATGCCCGAGCTCAGCCTTGATCAAGAAATCATCGGCTATGCCTCGGACGCCGTGGCCGGTGCGACGAAAAGAAGCGATCCCGCGTTCCAGGGACTGGCTGGATTACCTTTTCTTCGCTTAGCTGAGTTCGGCGGCGATGACGAGTCGTTTTGGTTGCGCGTCTGCCCGTGAGCGCGGCGGGTCACGTCTTGATGCCCTTACTCGCCCAACGCGCGGTGCAGGTTGTGCCGCGCCTGAACATCGTCGGGCCGCACGTCCAACGCTCGCTGGAAGGCGGCGATGGCGTCGCTCGCCTTGTCTTGCTGCAGCAAGGCCAATCCAAAATTGTTGAGGGTCTCGCCGTCGTCGGCTTCAATTCCAACGCACGGCGGAAGCTGGCGATCGCCTCGTCGACTGAACCCTGCTGCGCGAGGACGACGCCCAGATGATTATGGGCCTCGGCATGCCGCGGATTGATGCTCGTGGCCTGCCGCAGAGTGCTGCGCGCTTCGTCCAGTTGGCCGAACTGGGTGAGCGCCGCGCCGAGCAGATACCAAGCCTGGGCATTGTTGGGTTCGGCCAGCAAGGATTGCCGGTAAAGTGCCGCGGCTTTCTCGGTGTTGCCGGCCTGGTGTTCCCGGCGCGCGTCGTCGAACTTGGCCCGCGGAGCGCCGGCGGATGGGCCCTGTCGCTGCAGGAGGTTCGCGAGGTTTTGGCGAACCATGTCGAGCATGTGCCGGCGCTCCCCTTCCCAAGCAGGGGTCGGGGCTAAACGCTCCTCCAGAGCCCGCCACGCGGCTACGTGGGGCGAGTCATGATGCGTTTGCGGCGAGCGCTTTTGCCGCTTTTCCCGCCCTCAGGTGGCATACCTTGGGGCATCATGCGTTATAATAGGAAAAAGGCCGGGGCGCGCTTTGGGAAGCGAGCGACATCTCATGACATACAAAATCGAGACCGTTCAGGAGGCCGGAGACGATCGGATATTGCGTCTGGCAATCCCGGTGGATGAGCCAAATCAACTTTATCAGGTCACCGTCTTATTGCGGCCGACACAGGACCGTTCCAAGCCGTCCTCACCTGGTTCGGGATGGCCGCCCGGCTTTTTTGAACAGACCGCCGGATCGATTCAGGACCAGACGTTCTTCCGCCACGACCAAGGCCCGTATGAGAAGCGGCTAAGCTTCGAATGACCTACCTGCTCGCTCAGCGTGGTGGACTGGACATTACCATAAAGGCTAGCGCAGGACCTCTCAGCCTTCGAGCCAATGGGGCAGCTCGCCGGCGAGCGGCAACTCGATCACGCTGGCGCTGAGAATGTCTGGGTGCGCCAAGACTTCGTCGAGCGCCGCGGCGGGTGGAGGGCTGTCGAGATTCAATACGCCAATGGCATCGCCGCCCGGCTGAGTGCTGCCCCGGCCAACCGCCATCTGGGCAATGTTCACCCGGTGTTGGCCGAAGATGGTGCCCACCTTGCCGATGATGCCGG
>DASVHB010000505.1:0-3974 GCA_036379195.1 Pirellulales bacterium | reverse complement strand
CGCGGGCAAATCCGCACGCTCGAACGGCACGTGCTCGGCTTCGACCACACGCAGCTTACCGCCGGCCTGCTTGAACAATGGGGGCTGCCGCCGTCGCTGGTTGAGGCGGTGCGCGCCCCCGACACGCGCGAGGAACTCGACGCCCTGCCGCGATCGTCGCGCGCCCTGGCGCAGATTCTTTATGTGGCCGGCCGGTTGGCCGAGTTGCTGGCCGATCAGCGTACGGAAGCCCTCACCGACATTCTGCAGGCGGTCCGCAAAGACCATCACCTTTCCGATCGACACCTGGCGGGTCTGGCCGCGGGGCTCGATGAAACGGTCACCCAATTGGCCGACGTGCTGTCGCTCGAACTGCCCGGCGGCCTGGGGTATGCCGAAGTGCTGGCACGCGCTTACGTTCAACTTTCGGAAGCGGCGGCGGAAGCGGCGGGCGAGCTGTCGCAACAAGCGATCGAGCCGCCGGCGTCCGCCGACACATTGCTTCCGCCCGAAGTCACGCACGAGTTGACCCAAGCGGCGGCGAGCTTTAGCCCCTCGCCGCCCGACGTGCGCAAGCGCACGTCGCCAGCGACGACTCGCTCACGCGCGGAGCATTCGGCCAGCAGCCCGGCCGCCGACTCAGAACATGCCCGCGCGGCTGCGCGACCGACTCGCAGCGGCCGCAATGCGGCGGCCGTCTGTGACGTGGAGATCGAGCCGGGGCTGGCCGGCCAATTGGCCGTGGCGGCCACCGCCTGCCGCCAGGCCCGGCGCGAACTTAGTTTGTTGTTGTTGGAGCTCGATGATCACGACGACTTGTTGTTGACGCGCGGCCTTGCCGGGCTGGGCGAAATTTCCGAACAGCTCGAGGCGGCCTGCCGCCAGGCAGATCCCACGGGGCTTGAGCCACAGCAAGTCACCGATTTTCGCTGGGCCCTGGTTTTGCCGGGCAGCGACCGCACCGAAGCCCTCGATACGGCGCACGCGTTGTTGCGCCGAATGCGCGAGCTGATGAGCGGCGGGTCGCCGGTGTCGGTGAGCGTCGGGTTGGCCACAGCCGCGGCGCCCGCCAAGAATTTCAATCCGACCGATTTGATCCGCAGCGCCGAGCGCTGCCTGAGCACGGCGCAGCTTTCGGGCGGCAACTGCGTGAAGACCATCGAGATCTACTAGCCCGAATGATTCATTAACCCGCACTAACCCGACGCGCAAGCGAGGACGCGCAACGAACCTGCCTCGCTTGCGCTTCGGGTTGGTGTGACACCCCGTCGTTCGGACACCCCGGGGGCTGATGAATAGATTGAATAATCCGGGCTAGCCGCACTGATTGCCGATGGTCGGGCTTCCGCTCGACAAGCAACGGATTACTTGCGAAGGACCATCGCCACCGACTGCCCCATCAGTGATTGATTTAAAACCAGCGCGGCGGGAGGGCTGCCCTTCAACGAATTGCCGTGGACCACGTTGACCGGGCAGGCCGGGTCGGGCTGCTCGTAATTGAGCGTCACCGGCACCTCGCCCGCTTCGAGCGCCAGCACGCTGACGGCCATTTCGACGGCGCCGGTGCCTGCCCCAAGATTGCCAAAAAAACTTTTGGGCGCGGTCACCGGCACCTCGCCGAGCAACTCGCGGATGGCGAGCGCTTCGGCCCGATCTTCGGCCACCGTGCTGAGACCGTGCGCGTTGACGTGCCCCACCTCGCTGGGCGCCAGGCCCGCGCTGTCCAGGGCGCCGCGAATGGCGCGGCGCGTGGCATCGCCGCGCACGGGCTTACCGTTGGAGCCAGGCTCGAAGGAGCCGCCAAAGCCCGACACCCGGGCCAAGACTCTCGCGCCGCGCGCCTCGGCGTGCCTGCGATTCTCCAAAATGAGCGCCGCGGCGCCCTCGCCGTTGATAAAACCGTCGCGCTGGGCGTCAAAGGGCCGCAAGACTTTAGCCGGATCGCCTTCGCGCCGCGAGATGGGCAACAGCGGGCTGCGCGCCCAAATAATGGGGTGAATGCGCGAACTCGCACCGCCCGCGATCATAATATCCGCCGCCCCACGTTCGATGATCCGCGCCGCCTCGGCAATGGCGGTCAGGCTCGAAGCCTCGCCCAACGAGTGCGAATTGTTCGGCCCTCGCGCATCGTGGGCAATGGCAATGTGACACGCCGGCATGTTGGGCAGGTACTTGAGCATCCAGAGCGGATAGATTTCGTCCATCGCGCACCGCCCCCAGAGCCGTGGATCGAACTTCCCGTCCGCGGTGCAGCGGCGATAGGCATTGGCGACTTCATCGAGCTCGCAGTGCATCATGTCGGCGCCAAAGACGACGCCCAGGCGCTCCGCGTCGTCGGCCCCGGCGGCCAGGCCGGCGTCGCTCATCGCCAGGCTGGCGGCCACCACGCCGAACTGGATTTCGCGCGACATCACCTTCAGGCTTTTGCGTGGCTTCACAAAGTCTTTGGGGTCGAAATCGTGAACTTCCCCCCCGAACGGAAAACCCGATCCCGCGATATCAAAAGCGCTAATTCGGCGGATGCCGCTTAACCGGCCAGTCAATGAATTCCAGAATGCCGCTCGGCCGATTCCGATAGGGCTGACGATGCCCGCCCCTGTGATAACCACTTCCGGCAGAGGCGACATGCGTTCAAGTGGCTCAGAGGGGGTTGAGGCGATGCTGCCAGGTCGAGCCTTGCCCAGGCTCGGCGGCGCGGCGGAACTTGAGAATCAATACCGACCTATGCTAGTCGGGCACGCGCCAACCCACAAGCGGCCGAAGCCGGTAAAGTCGCCTGAGGCGGCAAGCTTGCGTTTTGTGGTCCCATCTTGCATATTTTACCTAGATACACAAACAAGAGACAGCAACTGGCACGGTCCATGCACCGGCGGCGCACCCTCGCCGGAAACTTTTTGGACCGGGATACGCAGCTATGGTGAAACGAACGTATTGCTCGACGAGCTTTTCGATTCGCGAAGCCCGCGAGATCGTCCACGACCTTTTCCGTCCGCGGCAGTGGATCTATTGGACCGACTTTTTGCTCTCGTTGGGCGTCGGATCGGTATGTTTTGGGCTGGCCCGCAAGGTGGCCGCACCGCTTTCGTTCTTCCAGGTGGTGCTGTTCGTGGTTTCGTGTATCGCTTATTACCGGGCCGCTTCGTTCATTCACGAGTTGGTGCATCTGCGCGACGGCGGGTTTCGCGGCTTCAAATTCGCCTGGAATCTGCTGTGTGGCATACCGTTTTTGATGCCGTCGTTTCTCTATCGCTCTCACTTGGCTCATCACGCCCGTAAGCACTATGGCACGCTCGACGACGGCGAATACCTGCCCTTGGCCACCCAACCCGCGCGCGAAATTTTGCGATACCTGCTGCAGCCGCTGGTCATTCCCGCCCTGGCGGTCGTGCGATTCTTGATTTTAGCGCCGATCGCCTGGGTCAGCCCGCGCTTTCGCCGCTTTGTGCAGCAGCGGGCGTCGAGCCTGGTGATGGATCCCTCGTACATCCGTCCTTTGCCCACGCTCAAAGAACTGCGCACCTGGCGCGTGCAAGAGGCGTGTTGTTTCTTAGTGGTGGCGGTCGTGTTGGCGCTGCTCGTCATCGGTCGCTGGCCGTGGAGCTTTCCGCTGCACTGCTATCTGACGGCGGTGGGCGTGCTGATGCTCAATCATCTGCGGACGCTCGGTGCGCACCGGTTCAGGCACCGTGGTGAAGAGCTGACCTTTGTCGAGCAACTGCTCGACTCGTTGAATTACCCGCGTCATCCTTTGATCTCGGAACTGTGGGCGCCGGTGGGGCTGCGGTTTCACGCGCTGCATCACTTGTTTCCGTCGATGCCCTACCACAACCTGGCCTTGGCTCATCGACGGCTGATGGCTCGTCTGCCGGCCGATTCTCCCTATCGGCAGACGGTCAGCCCGGGGTTGGTGGCTTCGCTGATCGACCTTTGGCGGCAGGCCCGCGCGTCAGCCGGCGGCGGTAGTTCCGGCGGGCGCCTGGGCGACAGCGGCTTGC
>DASVHB010000504.1:0-14582 GCA_036379195.1 Pirellulales bacterium | reverse complement strand
ACTGGTGGTGCTCACCAGTCGCTTTAGCGCCAGCGCCAGCGAGATTTTCGCCGGGGCGATCCAAGACTATCAGCGGGGCGTGATTGTCGGCGACAAAACGACCCACGGCAAAGGCACGGTGCAGAGCCTGCTGGACCTGGGCCAGCAACTGTTCCGCATGACGATGAACACGCCCAAGTTAGGCGCGCTCAAAATCACCATGCAGCAGTTTTATCGTCCCGATGGCGACAGCACCCAAAACCGCGGAGTGCTGTCCGATATCGAGCTGCCCTCGATGACCAACGAGCTGAAGGGCGTGGGCGAGGCCGAGCTCGATTATGCGATGGCTTTCGACCGCGTCGAACCGGTGCCGCACGAGCGGCTGGGCCTGGTGAGCAAGGAGATGGTCTCGCGGCTCGAAAAGAAGTCAGCCGCCCGGCGCGAGCTTTCCGATGGCTTCAAAATGCTGCTGCGAAACATCGAGCGTTATCGCCAGCAGAAGAGCCGCAAGACGGTCTCGCTCAACGAAGCGAAATTCATGGCCGAACGGGCGGAGTTGAACGCCGAGAAGGAAGAAGAAAAGGAGCTGGAAGACCTGAATCATAGTAAGCACGCCGTGTTCGACATCGCTTCGTCGAAGTCGTTTTACAATCAGGAAGTGCTGGAGATTACGCTCGACTACCTCGAGCTGATGAAGCTGGCCGGCGCGAATTCAACTCGCGGCGGCTTGACCGTCGGGCGAACCACCGGCCGCGCGGATTAGCCGGTCGGCTCGGTGGCTGGAATGCGGCCCCATACGCATTAAGTTAAGCGGGCGACTGCGTGTTTTCTCTGTAGGGAACGCCCTCCGTGGCGTTCCGCGGCAGGCGAAGCGACGTCTATTCGCAGTTCGCGGAACGCCACGGAGGGCGTTCCCTACAGACGCTTTGCGGTGAAATCATCTTAAGATGGTGCGTATGGGGACTCGCTGCGCTCGACCCACCCAACGGGCTTAGGGTTCCGCCTGAAAGCTGTAATTCAGAATCCGCCGGCTGCCGCCGATTTCTTCGGCGCGCACGCGCAGGGTTTGCCCGACAAGCTCTTCGCCGGCGGCGGCGCGGTAAGTCTGCACGTCTTCACCTGGCGACAGCCTCGTGACGAGCGTGCGCATTCGCCGCCGATTGGGAATGTTCAAATAGCAACGGAACGTCACCTCGCCTTGGCTGCGGTTTACCAGGCGCTGCTCCACTTCCAGTTCGCCGCGCGCGTTGAGATGGCTGGCTAGCTCCATATAAACGTCGCCCAACCCCACGTCGATGGCGCGGTTCAGGCTGAACTGGTAGCGGCGATCGGCCTGCAACTCGAAATCAAACCGCAGTAGCTGCTCTCCGCAACTGGCCGTCGAGGGAAACGTGACGTCGAAGGCCTGCTCGAACACGTTGTCGCCGGGCAGCTTCAGGTCGAAGACTTCCGGCTCGACCCGCCATCCCGCCGGGGCGACAATGCGCAACCGGCCGGTCATGGGCTGCCCGAAATGGTTTTGCAGACGAATTCGCAGCGTGTGCGGCGCTCCAAACACGCTGGGCAATTGGTGCCGGTCCAGCGCCACGGACATCCGCCAACGCGCAATGGCCTCATTCACTCCCGTCAAAAACACCGGTATTGGCCCGACCTCGACGCGTTGCCCTTCGTCGCCGCCGGTCACGTCGGTCATCCGGCCCCAAGCGTCGGTGACGCGCACTTCCTCGCCCAGATAAGTGACTTCGGTGGTGGGCACGCTGTTCCAGACCACCAAGATGGTTTCGCTGCCGCGGCTAAACAACCGGTTCTCGCTGCCGCCGGGCAGCGCCAGCCGTCCGATGTAATGAGCGTCGGCCAGGCTCGTGGCGGTGGTCCGCCAGGGCAGAAACAATTCACCTGGAGTGCCGTCGCTTTGCACCAGCCCGGCGCCGCCCGCCATCGGGTTGTCAAAGAAGATTTTCCCGATGCCCATTTCTTTGGCGGCGACCATGCGAGTGACCAGATCGGCGACGCGCGTCGTGAGGTCATAGCGCTGCGGATCGAGCGCCGCCAGCGACAGCCATTGTTGCTTTGAGTCAGCCTCATCGGCCGACGGATAATGCTCCAATTCGGCCGCCGAGAGCGCCGGTGTCGCCGAACGGGTCAGAAACGACCACGGCACTTGCTTACCATGCGGCACGTCGTCAAGCCAGTTCCAGCCGACGCCGACGCGCGAATTCTGCCCGATACGGTCCAACTGCCGCTTCACGCCGGCAATGGTCGCCACCGGATCGGGTAAACCCGTGAAACTGGTGTCATCGTCGTGGCCCAATTGCCACCAGCGCACCTTGAGCGACATGCGGGCCATCACCGGCTCGAGCGAGGGATACCAGGCGCGCGGGTCTTGTACAAACGGGTTGGCGGCCAGCGTTTCGCCATTCATGCCCAACGCGCGCCGCGTTTCGGGCGGCGGGTCGGCCAGCAAGCCCACCAGATTGATGCCCTGGGCGTTGAGCCGGTCGGCCAGCCAGGTGACGGCTTCGACGCGCTGCCGGTCGCCCTCGTCGTACCAAAGCGGGAACTTCAGCCAATGGATGCCGGCGTGGCCCGCCCACTGGGCCAGTGCGGCCATCGGCAACTCCCCCTCGCCCCGCGGCAGGCTCCAGCCGAATTCGCCGTCCAGCGGCTTGCTCACGGGTTCGATCACCGCCAACGGCAAATCGCGCACTTCGAGCAAGCCGTCGCTGCCGGGCACCGTCAGCCGCAAGCGATAAAAGCCAGGCTGGCTCACCGGCAGTCGCCAGCGAGCCTGCGCCATCTGATGCGGCAAACCCGTCTTCGTCGTACTTTCGCCGGTGTCGTGCGACGTATCGCTGTCGGGCGCCGACTCGGCAACCAGCGATAGCTCGCGCGACTCGATCGGCGTGCCGAACGCATCCCGCAATTCCAACTCGACCGCCGGGGGCGACGTGCGATAGCCCGACACGCTGCAAATGACCTCAATCGGATCGCCTACTGAATAAAGCAGATGCTGGCCGGGCACTTCCAACGTCATCCGCGGAACCTGAGCCAGCCACACCTCGTCGAAGAGTGCCGCGCCGACCAGGTCTTGCTGGTCGCCCTCGGGTTCCACCGCCAGGGCGATCATCGCGAAGCGGGCGTCCGGGCTGGCGCAGTGGACCGGGCCGATGCGAACCGCCGTCCAGTTTTGCGTCTGCCGCAGTTTTTCGGAGGCGGCGGCTTCGAGCGGCTGCTGCTGCGCATCGAGAAACACGATGCTCACAAACGCCCGATCGTGCACGAGTCGCTGTGTTTTGAGTTGTCCGCCCAGCACATAATCGTGGCCGGGGTCGATAGGAACGGGCGGGCTGTAGGCCATGGCGGCGCCGCCATCGAGGTTGATGCGCAGCGAACGTTTGCCCTCGGCGGCTTCGTCGCCGGTGATTCGCACCGGCACATAATGCGGGTAGCCCGGCCCCCGCCTGCGGCTCCATCCGTCGGGCCAGTTGTCGTAGTCTTCGTCGGCGTCTTGCTCGAACCCGCAGTGATAGAGCGGCACCGCGTCGGGATGCCGAGACACCAGGGGCGCGGCCCAGCCGGCCGTTAGAATCAGCAGTGGGGAAAGGATATTCATGCGATGCGTGAAACCTTTCCAGGTATCGACCCTACCGCCTCGCTCGCTCGACCACGACCCTGCCGAATCACTACAACCCAAAAGACCGTTGCATGCCGTCGCTTCGCGTGGCCGTTGGGATACGCGGCCTGAGGCTGCCGTGGAAGACAGCCGCCCGGTAGATTGTTCGATTTGCCCGCATTATAATGCGCGGTTGTCAGGGGTTGCCGTGAGCTTCGGGCACATGCTTGCAGTTCTTGTCGATGGTCACGCCAGAGACGTCACGCCACAGACAATGCCTTCCCTCGTGAGAGAATGTCGCATGAATCAGCAAAAGCCCTCAGCGGCGGGTAGCCGCAAAAACACCGCCTCGCGTCGCCGTTTCTTAAAGACCGCCGGGGCCGCGATTGCGGCGCCCTACGTGATTCCCGCGTCGGCCTTGGGCAACGCCGAACGCCCGCCGCCCAGCGACCGCATCGTCATGGCGGGCATCGGCATCGGCAATCAGGGACGCGGCGATCAAGGCGATTTTCTGCGGCGTAAGGATGTGCAATACGTCGCCATGTGCGATGTGCGCGAGGCGAACCGCCAGCAGTCGAAAGCACGCATCGACGAGCACTATGGCAACCGCGACTGCCAGGTCTACAACGATTTCCGCGAGTTGCTGGCCCGGTCCGACATCGATGCCGTACACGTTGCCACGCCCGACCATTGGCACGCCATGATCGTCATCGAGGCCTGTCGCAACGGCAAAGATGTTTATTGCCAAAAGCCCGAAACACTGACGCTGCGCGAAGGACCGCTGATGATCGCCGCGGCCCGGCGCTATGGTCGCGTGGTGTCGGGCGGCAGTCAGCGCGTGCTGGACGATTACCGTAAGCTGGTCGACCCGGCCTGGGCCGGCGAGTTCGGCACGATCAAGTCGATCAACGTCAGCGTCTGGCCGCTGCCGCAGTTGTGCAACCTGCCCGGCGAAGAAATGTCGGAGAAGATCGACTGGGACATGTGGCTCGGTCCGGCGGCGTGGGGACCGTACAACCCGAAGCGTTGCAGCGGCAGCTTTTCGATCAATGGCGAAAGCTGGCGGTCGTTCAGCGATTATTCGGGCGGCGGCATGACCGACTGGGGCGCGCATCATTTCGGCGGCGCCACGTTCATCTGCGATGTCCGCGACCTGCAACCTAACCAGGTCGTCTACCACGAGACTCCCGACGGCAAGTACCTGGAGTATCACTACCCCAATGGTCTGACGATCTATCACAACCGCCCGCACACGGGCAACCTGCACATTGAGGGAACACCCGGCGAGCGGCTGCCGCCTAAGCCCGTGCCCTTGTATAAGGGCCACGGCGGCATCCACGGCGATTTCATCCATTGCGTGAAGACGCGCGAGAAGCCGTTCCGCGACATCGACCGGGCGGTAAATACCTGCGTGCTGGCGCACCTGGGCAACATCGCGTATCAACTGAAGCGGTCGCTCAAGTGGGACGCCGCGGCGCAGCAGTTCGCCGACGACGCCGAGGCCAACCGCATGGTTGACCGCGCCCGCCGCGAGCCTTGGCAACTCTAAGTGGCAACTCGACTCTCGAAGCACCGTGTGAACCGAGGACTTCTGACATGCTGGACCAGGCTTTTGAACCGCTAAAGGAATTCGACTGGGGAACGCCGCTGAGCGAGGTGTCGGGCATTGAAGACGCGGTGGTGGCGTCGCACGCCGACGCCGCGCTGCGCCAGGAGGTCGAGCGACGGCTGATCGCGGCGCTTTCAAGTGACATTTCGCGCGACGCCAAAGACTATGTGTGCCGCAAGCTGGCGATGATTGGCTCGGCGGCGGCGGTGCCGGTGCTGGCCGGTTTGCTGCCGCAGGAAGCCCACTCGCACTTGGCGCGGCATGCGTTGGAGCGCATTGCGGGACCCGAGGCAGCCGCCGCGCTCAAGGACGCGCTGCCCAAAGTGGTCGGCAAACTGAAGATCGGCATGATCGGTTCTTTGGCGGCACGAGGTGAAACCAGCGCCGTACCGGCCGTGGCCGGCTTGCTGAGCGACGCCGATCCGGAGGTCGCTCGTTCGGCGGCGGTGGCATTAGGAACCATCGGCGGTCCCGAGGCAGCGCAGGTGTTGCGAAAAACGATCGCCGCCGGCAAGCAGAGCCCGCTGGTGATCGATGCGCTGTTGAGCTGCGCCGAGTCGTTGCTGGCCGCGCGTAAAGCCGATCAGGCGGCGGGCATCTACCAGTCGCTTTCGGGCGACGAGCAACCTCGCCTGGTCCGCCTGGCGGCCACCCGCGGCTTGCTGACATGCCTGAGCGCGCGAACTTAGACAATGGCATGAAACCGCTCAGCGATCCGAAAGTCGACGGCCCACCATTGCCATTTGCTTCGTGGATACGCAGCTTTTCGCCGAGCTGGACGACTACCACTTGGTCTTTGAGTTGCGGGATCGGCATCATCATGCGCTCTTTACCAATCAACTGGCGGTGCATATTCTGGAATTGAGAAAGTTCCGTAAATCGGTCGAGGAATTGGCGAGCCCGTTGGACCGCTGGTTATATTTTTTGCGGCATGCACAAGAACTCGACCTCGATGCGCTCCCCGCGCCCCTGGACGTGGCGGATGTGCGTTGGGCATTGGGAGATCTGATTATGATTACTCAGAGTGAGCGAGACCGCGAACGGTATGAGTCGCGGCTCAAGGCGCAACGTGACGCGCAAGCATTGCTGGCTGAGGCTCGCGATGCAGAAGCCAAGGGGCTGGCCAAGGGGCTGGCCAAGGGGCTGGCTGAGGGACGGGCTGAGGGACGGGCTGAGGGACGGGCTGAGGGACGAGCTGAGGGACAGGCTGAGGGTCTTACGCGGGGAAGGCAAGAGGGTCGGCTTGAAGCTCGAACTGCTCAAATTCAATCGCTACAGCGACTGCTGCGACAGATTATCACGGCTGAAGAAGAACTTTGGGCACTTCCCCCCGCTGAGTTGGAAACCTTGGCGGCGCGCCTTGAAAATGAACTGAGTGAAAAGCTCTCAAACGGTAATAAATAGGTAGCTTAAAATGCGGCGGCTTTTCATCCGTTCCTCACGGGCACTTGTCTTATTCGCGGCGGTTGCGGCGAGTTTCCCGACGCCCAAGGCGAAAGCTCATGGCGACGACCTGGTAGGGCAGGTTCTCCAACTGCTGGCCAATCCCGATCGAGAATTCCGCGCGGCGGCGCTCGAACAGGTGCGATCGTCGGCCGACGGCGCCGAACCGACGCGCCTTTTCGCCGAACAATTGCCCAAACTCGATGCTTCGGCGCAGACCGAGTTGATCGCGGCGCTGGCCGATCGCGGCGATCCGGCCGCCCAGCCGGCAATGGCCGAACTTTTGGCCTGCAGTAAAAGCGAAGACGTTCGTGCGGCCGCGTTGGCCGCGCTCGGCGAAATCGGCTCGGTAGCAGACTTGCCGACGTTGATTAAAGCGTTGAAGGCGCCCTCGGCCGCCGAACAACAGGCCGCCCGAACGGCGCTGCGGCGGATGCGCGGCGATCCGGTCGTCACCACGCTGGCCGCCGACGTGAAGACGGCTGATAAGCAAACGCGGGCAGAGCTGATCGACGTGCTGGCGGCTCGGCGCGCCTCCCGCGCGATGCCGGCCTTCATCACCGCCGCCACCGACGATGACGCTCGGGTCCGTGGCGCCGCCATGCACGCGCTGGGACAACTCGCCGGGCCGGAGGAACTGGCGCCGATGGTCCCCGCCGTGCTCAAGGCGCAACAGGGCGGCGAGCGTGACGCGGCCGAGCGCAATGTCGCCGCGGTAGCCGCCCGCATCGAAAACGCCGATCGGCGGGCCGACGCGTTGATTGCAGCCATCCAGCAGGTCGATGCCGCGCAGCGCGACGAACTGCTCTCGCTGGTCGGACGCGTGGGCGGGCAACGGTTGATCGAGTTTGTCGTCCAAATCGCCACGGGCGACGATGCCGCCCGCCGCAGATTGGCCATCGACGCCCTGAGCAAATGGCCCGACGCCAGCCCGGCGGACAAGTTGCTCGAAATCGCCAACCGCGCCGCTGAGTCGAGTAAGTCGGAGCCGGGCGAGCGCGCGCAAGCCTTCGAGGGCTACGTGAAGCTTTCGGCCGCGCGCGACGGCCGGTCCGATAAGCAACGTCTGGAGCGAATGAAGCAGGCCATGCAGGCTGCTCGCACCGCGCAAGAAAAACTGCTGGTCATCAATCGCTGCCGCACCGCTTATACCGTCGATACCCTGCGATTCGTCTTGCCTTATGTGGCCCAGGACCCGTTCGCGCAGGTTGCCTGCGAAACGATTGTCGAGTTGGCCCACCACCGTGAAATCCGCGATCCGAACAAGGCCGAGTTCGACAAGGCGCTCGACCTGGTGATCAAAACCAGCGAAGACCCCGTGGTGATCGATCGCGCCCAGCGTTACCAGCGCGGCGAAACCTGGGAACGCCCGAAAAAATGAAGTAGCCGGCAGCGCTATTCTTTTTTCAGGTCGAACGCTACCTGATTCTTTCCCTTTTGAATCATCACCCGAAGCGGCGTGGTCGCGGCCGACTCGTATTTTTTAGGTACGCCGTCGAATTCAAACGTCACCTTCATCTTGCCGAGCGGCATTTTCGCCGCCGAAAATGCGCCGTCTTTGACCTCGATCTCGACAGTCTCGCCTTGGTCGGGATGAAACACCATTTTGCCTTTCGCCAGCGGCTGGCCGTCGAAGGTGATCTTGCCCGAGACCGTCGGTGTTGGATCAACGGGCTTCAGCTTGAAGTCCCCCAATTCCACGATTTTATTGCGATTGGCTTTGATAGTAGCCGCAGTGACGAAGTGGCGCGCGTCACCCTGTTCATCGCGCTCGAGCACGAGGTTGATGGTGTATTCCCAATCAGGCACCAAGCCCCGCAAGACAAACTTGCCCTGTTCATTCGTCGTTGCCCTGCCGCCGAAGTGGTCGGAGAATCCACCGCCCGGAATGTCGACGCGCACTCCATACACCACTTGCTGGCCGACCAGCGGTCGACCGTTTTCTAGGTGGACCACGCGCCCCGCCGCAGACGTCGTGGCGGCGACGGGAATCTCGCACGATCGATCGCCCGCCGCGACGCGGACAATGCCGGCCAGTGCGCCATCTTTCGACCTGGCGTGGAACAGCATATCGAGCGAAGCTCGCTCGACTTCAAACGCGCCATCGGCATCGGTTACCGCGCGCACATAGCCGGGGACGCCTAAGACAATCGCCTCGCCTACTGGCTTCGTCGGATCTGACGCCAGAATCACCCCGCCGGACAATACGATGCCCTCGACCTCATTGGCGTGCAGATTGATTTCGACTTCACGTTGATTGGTCACGTCGAATTTTGGCGCCTCGATGCTCTGCGGGCCAATGATGTAATAATGCCCCGGCGGCACGAAGAACTCGAAGTCCCCGTTCGCGTCGGACTGTGCATTGCGGCCCAGCAAAGCGCCGATGGACTTGCCGAGACCGCGCGTATCGGGGAGCTTTTCTTCCTCCGCTAACGCAAGGTATTGCTCGGCGTAGTTCTGATACAGCGTTAATTGTTGGCCGGGCACGGGGCGATGGTCATTGCCGGCAGTGACGCGGCCATGAACTCGCCTCCCGGCTTCAAGGACGAGATGGATATCGTCTTGCGTCTGGCCTTGCCGCACGATTCGCGCTGTGACAGGCGACGCCCATTCACCAATGCTCGCGGCGAAAAGCACATACTGATCTGGATAAACGCCAATTTCGAATTTCCCGTTGGCATCAGCGCGTATCGACTCGTGAAAGTTGTCCATCTGGTAGCCAGCGCCGCGCACCAGGATCTCAGCGTTTGCCGCCGGGCGACCATCGGTAAAAGTAACCTTGCCACGCACCGGCGACAACGCAACCAACCGCGCGACCACGTCGGCCGACTTGCTTTGTGGATCGAAGGTGGGCCGCTCGGGCGTATAATAACCGGCAAGTTGTGTCCAAAACGTGATCGCGCCCGTATTGTCGGATGGAATAAAATGAAATGTGGCTTGGCCCTGCGCGTCGGTGGTCACATAAAAATCTTCTAGGCCGCTGAGGTTGAAGTCCCCGCCTTTTTTGGGGCGCTCGATGTACCAGGGATAGACGACGACATTGGACATCGGCTTGCCGTGTTCGTCAAATACGCGAAGCATCACCGTGCGTGTACCATCGAGCGTCAAAGTCAGCTGCGCGTGGTCGGGCGACAACTTGTAAGCATTGCTGGCTGGTTCGTTGAACCGTCGAAACACAAAGTAATCGAGCCCCACGTCGGGCTTGGCGGCCCAGACATAGAGCAAACTCGCGTCAGCAGGCACGCGCAGTACGGCATGGCCGCTGCGGTCGCTCACGGCTTCCGCCATTTTGTTCCAACCGGACGTCACGCCTACCGCGGCCCCGTCGACCGGCCGCCCTTGGCCGTCGACCACCTGTATTTCAACCATCCGGGCCGGCCGCATTACCAGCTTCGCGCTGGGTGAGGAATCGTCGAGGTTGTCAAATTGAAAAGCGCCTTGCCGCGATCCATCGGCCGTTTGAGCGCGCAAGACGAGCGCGCCGCGGTGGCCGTTGGGAATCTCAAGCACAAATCGCCCGGACGCATCGGACCGCGCCGTCGGCCGTTGTTTACGGGCGAATGCTTCGACCTCGATGCCGGCGACGGGCTGGCCTTGCTCGTCCAGAAGCCGCCCGGCGATCTTCGTCGTCTCGCGCGAGGGTGGGGGCGGCGCCGCGATCGACGGCAGCACGGGACAGCAGACGACAATCGCCGCTACAATACCGCGAGCAGAGCGCAGAGCCGCCCACCAACGACCGAACATGGTCTCATCGGGGTGATGCAGGACTCGCATAGCCGACCTCCAGAGATTCAGGGCGTTCGGGATAATATAACCCTGATTCGTCCGGAACAAACGGCATAACAGGCATTTCGATGGTGGAAAACTCGAAAAAACCGCTAGTTTTCCGGGTTCCGGCGGCTCGCATCTGAACACGCTCGAACTAACGGTGTACAACTAAATAGCCATTCACCATGCTTAACAGGCGATCATCCATGAAGCTCGCGGCAACGGTTTTGACTCTCGCGATTTTCGCGAGCGGCGCGATGGGGGCACCGCGGGCGCACGTTCGTTTGGCCCCGAGCGGCAGTCGCGGCGCGTACGGCACCAACTTCGGCAACCGCTATCAATACTTCGGCCTGGGCTACGGCTACAGCCATTGGCAAGGCGCGTGGAAGCCGTACAGCTACAGTCTACGCCGAGGTGGTTATGGCGGCGGCGGGTATGGCGGCGGTTACGGCGGCGGCATGAACAGCGATATGCAAGCGCAGATGTTGCACGAGCGACAGATGATGTGGAGCATGCAATGGGCGCCGATTCCCGAAACGCCGCCGCTGGTCAACTACAACCCAAGTTGGAACCCTTATCAGAGCCGATTGGCCGATGAATACTACCGACCGCGCGAACCCGCGCCGCAGCCCACCACGATCTACAACCCCTATGTGAGGCCCCGCCCGGCGAACTGACCTGGGCACGTGCCTTCGGTACGCATCGCGATCGGCGAACGGCTACGGCGGTAGCCTATTTTCCTAAGATTCGTTCCAGCAGGCGTTGCGCCGCGCCCGCTCGCGGCGGATCGCCGCCGTCGCCGTCAATCATCGTGGCATCGGCTGGCCGCGCCTCGCCGCCGTTCTCGTCGTTCAGCTCGGCGTCGGCCACGCCTGCATAGTAAGCGGCGTATTGCTCGGCCGGCTCGCCGGACGAAGGTGGGATGACACCCTCGATCTCAGCCAACGGAAGCTGATCGGGCGGAGCTTGAGCCTTCGAGTCCGACTTGGACGGCGCCGATTTACCTGCCGCCTTGTCGTCTTTTTTCGTAGCCGGCTCACGCTCGATTTTGACCAGCACTCCGCAAATGCAGCAGTATTCTTCGACCACCCATTTGTAATCGGGCACTTCTTTGGTTACCTCTTTTTTCACCAACTTCGTGCGGGTGTGCACTTTCGCGCAGGTCGGATGCCAAATCGGCTTACGGTGCTTGTGCCCGTGCGGGCCGCATTCGTAGGTAAAACCGTGCTTGTGACTCGGACCCGGAATGCAAAAATCTTCCGTCTCACACTCATACTCGATCTTCGTTTCTTTTTTGGTGCCGCATTCCAAGCGGCAGATTTTTTTGCAGTTGGTATGACAGCGGCAATGATGGCAGAAGAGATGCCCGGCGCGTGCGTCTGCAGCGGCTGCCAACAAGGCCGCGATCAGCAGGGCGGGGACGAATCGCATGATGATCTCCGGGGCAACGGCGCGGGACAGAATCGCTATAACCGGCACAGGCCGCATGATTGAATCTATCGGCTCTTTTTGCGAAGCCGGCAACAAACGCCCGCCCACCGTGCATTCTTTGCCTAAACGCGCCGCGTTGCCCAAGTTGCTTCGGCGCGGCGCAACGCCTCACCGACTTCGGCCGCATTGCTCACGGACAAGCATAAGGTCTGCCTCGGCCGACCTTTAGGGCGATCACTTCGTGCATTGGCTCGGCACCGTTCACCACGACCGCGCCTGCGGCATGCGGCTTGCCTTACGCCGCCGTAAGGCTATGAAAAGAATAGATAAAATCCTGGTGCTGTAACCCGCGTCACGATTGGTGCTCCCATGGCAAACCGCCCCGTGTATTCCTATGACCGGAATCTGGTGGCCGAAGTCTACGCACTCGTCAGCCTATTAGGAGTGGCGGGATATCTGGTGGCGGCGCTGGCGTTCTAGCGCCGCGCAGTGAGTTCCGGCCCCAACGGCGGCCTCTCGCACTCGCCGGTTCGCTTTGCGATAATCATTCGCGCGGATTACCAGAACCTCTCTTCCAGCCGACACGGGGAACTTTTCGATGCTGGGCGCGTTGGCCTTGCTGGCGATGCTAGGCGGCTTGCTGGCCGCCGCTGGCGCCGCGTTCGACTGGGAGTTTTTGTTCTCCGACGGGCGGCATCCGCACGCCTGGGCCGCCTCGATGGGCCGGGCCGCCGCGCGAACTCTGCTGGGCCTGGCGGGGGGCGGCCTACTGGCGGGCGGCTTTGTCGCGCGCGTGATCGCCGTAGCCAATCTGCCGCAGGTGGCCGCGCCGGCCACCGATCATTCCGGCAACGCGTCGTTCGAAGCAGCAGGCGAACCGAATCGCCCGCCCGCCGAGGCGCCAAATAGGGATGCCGCGGTCCCGGCGCCGCTTCGCGAAGCGCCTGAACGAGCCGACGTTGCTCGCCACGGCCAGCGACCGGCGCCGGCCGAAACGCAACCGGCGGTCGAAGCACCGCCGCCCGCCGCCTCGCCTCTGCAAGCCATCACCATTTGGAACCCGGCGGCTGTGCTGGAGCCTGGAGGAACGATCCTGTTCACACTTGACTACCGCTTTGAGGCGGGCCATCAAGCCCACGCCGGTGACGAATATCTCTGGGTCATCGACCTGGCCGACAAAACGCGCGTCGTGCAATACAACGGCAGCGTGTTGCAAAAGCAAGGGCAACTGCAGCATATTATTCAAACGCCCGAGCGGCTCGCCGGCGGCATCGGCGCTTGGAGCACGAGCATCCGGCTCGGTCCCGACGAACCGGGCCACCAGATCTCCAACGAATTGACAGTGAACGGCGAGCGCGTGCAGTCGGCGCCTTTCGACCCCACCGCGAAACCCTGAGCACCTTACCGCGCGAACCGAACCTCGAAGCGGCCCTGCTCGGGTGAGCCGTCGTAGATGACAAAACCATCGCCGGTTTTGACATACCCGACCGGCTGTCCGCTGAGGAGCCCGGTTGCATCCATCGGCGGCGAGTCGGTCAGCTCGGACAGGGAGTCGGGCAATCGCTCGTGAAGCTCGCGAAATCGGCAGACCGCTAATGCCAGCCGTGCTGACACGAACCGCTGCCGATGGTTCAATGCCGCATCGCGCAACTGGTGCAGATGCGAGCTGAACTCTTCACACAACGGTAACTCGCCGTCGCGCATCACCGCGTCGGCTTCGGCAAACTGCTCGGCGGCCTCTGGTCCGGGCAGGTCGATCAGGTCAGCCATGCGGCTCATCGTGCGCAGCATGATGGCCTGTTGATGCAATCGCCGCGGGCGATAAATCCACGATCCCCACCAATGCGTCAGCAGCAGGGCACGGGTGCGGGAAACACCACGCGCAGGATCCTCAAGCACGTTACTCATATCGAGACGGCCAAGATTTTCCATCGTGGTGAGCATCGCCGCGCGCTCGCTGCGCAACGCCGGTCCCACGCGGAAACGCGACTCCAAGACAGCCAATCGCGGAGCGATGCCGAGCAGCGCTTCGACGCCGAATGCATCGTCGCCGAGCGCAATCTGTAGATCATCCAGTGCATAGCGCGCCACGGCCGCGCGGACGTACTGCGAGACGGCAAACGGTTCGTGCCGCAACACGTCGTCCAACTCCAGCGTCTCCGTCATCGCCTGGATGGCTTGAGCACGTTGGCCGCGCGCCGCGGCGATGCGAAACTCGGCGGTAAGAATTCGGGCCGCCATCCTCGTATCTTGAACGATCGGCAGCAACGTGCTGAAGGGTATAGGAGTCTGAAAATCGTACTCCAAGCGGCAATCTCCCTGACGAAGCTGAGCGATGATTCTGTCGATCGAAGGGCGGTGAGCATCAAGCAACGGCTGCACTTTCGCTTGGATGACTGGCGAGGCGGGCGCCGCGATCGCCTCGTCGAACGGTTCGTAAGGCACTCGGTCGAGCGTGTGGACGGTGGCGGCGATGAGCCGGCCGCGAGCCAGCGCCGGATCGGTGGGACGAGGGGCCAGATCGGCATACCAGACCGGTTCACCACGCGAAGCAATCTTTTCGATCTCTTGCGTGAGCAACCTTTGCCCCCGCCAACAGCCGACACCATACAGCAAGCCCAACACCGAGACCGTGCCCAGCGCCAATCCTACGAGCAACCAGCGTCGGCGCCGTTTGCGCCGCGCCGATTCCTCGATCAGCGGTTCCGAATCGAAAAGGGGCGCTTGGCCGTTCATGGA
>DASVHB010000503.1:0-6231 GCA_036379195.1 Pirellulales bacterium | reverse complement strand
TGCATGATTCCCGTTCTTTATTTAGCGCCTGTCGAGTGGTCGTCGATCTGGCAGCGACCGCAACAGTTGGCGGTGCGGTTGGGCCGCCATTTCGATGTCCACTATGTCGATCCGGTGGGTCTGCGTTCGGTGAGGTTGCGCGACCTGGCGCGCATCCGCCGCGCTTGGCGCTCGCCCGCACCGTCGGCCACACCGCCGGTCATCAAGCCGCGCTATCTGCCTTGGCCGGGCAATCGGCTGGTCGAGCCGGTCAATCGCCGCTGGTTGATGCGACAAATGGCGGCCCAGTTCGACTTGCAGCGGCAGCCGTGGATTTTGTGGTTGGGCAGCCCCAGCTTGCTTGCCGACGAATTGATTGAGCGCGCCGAACCGAGTCTGGTGGTTTACGATTCGATGGACCGCGTGGGCGCCTTTCATCGCGGCCGCACCCGGCAGCGCATCGAGCAGACCGAAGCCAGGCTGGTGAGCCGCGCCGACCTGGTGCTGGCCAGTTCGCAGGGATTGGCCGAGCGCTGGGGGACCATGAAAGAGGTGATGCTCGTGCCCAACGGCGTCGACGCCGCCACGTTTGCCGCGCGGCGCGGCGATTGCCCGCCCGAGTGGCATCGCGACACTTCGCGCCGCGTGATTGGTTTTCACGGCACGCTGGGCGATTGGCTCGATTATGACCTGTTGACGCGCCTGGCCCAGCGGCACGCCGATTGGTTGTGGGTGTTCCTTGGCCCCGTTCACAGCCAACGGGTGAAAGCGTTGCTGCGTTTGCCCAATGTTTGTCTGCCCGGGCCGGTGCCTTATCCGGCGCTGGCCGAGCAGGCGGCCTGGTTCGACGTGGGGTTGATTCCATTTCGGCTGAATGAGCTGACGCGCTACGTGCATCCGATCAAAGCACTGGAATATCTGGCGTTGGGCTTGCCGGTGGTTTCATCACGTTTGCCCGACCTCGCTGAACATGCCGAGGTGATTTCGTTCGCGTCGACCTTTGACGAATGGAGCGCGCGGCTGGAAGACGCGGTTGCGCCTGCGGCCCGTCTGCCGAAGCGCGTGGCGGCGCGGCGGCGTGTGGCTCTTGCTCACGACTGGGATCGGCGCGTCGAGTCGATCGTCGCGCGACTCGCCTCTGCGGGTTCCGCTTCACCGGTCGACCGGGACGCGGATCACGCGGCTCGACACCGATCATTCGCGCGCAAGTTGCACCTACCGCGACAAACCACCAGTCACCAGCCCCTAGTCACTAGTCACCAGCCATGCTGATCACCGAGTTGAACGTCTCGGACGACGAGCCAACGCCGGCCGCCGACCTCGACATCGGCCTGGTCTATACGCACGAGCGGCGGTTTATGCCGCGGCTGCTGGAAAGTCTGGCGCCGGCGGCGGGCGGGCTGAACGTGCGACTCTTGTTCGTCGATAATGCGTCAGACGGCGAGTATGCCCGGTGGCAGGCCCGCTTGCCGCGCACCACCGTACTGCACAATCAGCGGCGGTTGTCGTACGCGGAGAATTTGAACCGCGTTTTGCGGCTGGCCACCGCTCCCTACGTGCTGTTGATGAACACCGACATGCACTTCGACGCCGCGGAGCCGTGTCTGCAAAAGATGGTCGAATTCATGGAGCGGCGACCGCGGTGCGGTCTGAGTGTGTGCCGGTTGTATCATCCCGGCGGAGGATATGCCTGGCCGGCGCGGCGGTTTCAAACGCCCCGCATCATCGTGGCTCGCCGCTTGAAGTTGGCCCGCCGCATGCACCACGAACTGGCCGACTACTTTTATCAAGACCGCAATCATTTCGAATCGTTTGAATGCGATTGGGTGTCGGGCTGCTTTATGTTCTTGCGCCGCGCCGCGGTGATGGACGTCGGCCCCTTTGACGAGCGATTCACCAAGTATTTTGAAGACGTCGACTACGCCGCGCGCATGCACCGCGCGAGTTGGCAGGTGATGTTCAATGGCGCTACTTATTGTTATCACCACGAACAGCGGGCCAGCCGCCGGCTGCTGTCGGGCGATGCTTGCCGCCATCTCGGCGCCTATGCCCGTTGGCTATTGAAGCGCGCCGCCTGACGCAGCCGCCGCCGCGCTGCGTGCCGCCGCCTTTCGCTCCGCGCCATTGTCGCCTTTCGCTCCGCGAAAGTAGCGCGGTTTTCTTTAAGTGGGATGAGGTATCAGCTCCTGGAAGCCCGACGGGTCAGCGACGGTCGTGCATCGGTTTTCCCTTGCGTTACGCGTCGGGCTGCCAGGGCCGATGTCAGTGTGCGCATGGAGAGATTAATGAAATAATGCCGCCTAGCCGGCCCCGTTTCCACCATTGCCGTCGGCATGGACTTTGCACCCAACTCGTGCTCCGATCCCCCTTTGCGCATACCCATTTTCCAGGAGCAGATACCATGAACGAGCATACGATTCGACCTGAAGGCACCGAGTTCAACCAAGGCCAAGCGAAGTCGGACAACGCCGATCCGATCACGGGCGAACCAGGCGCCCACCCGGTAGGCGTGGGCTTGGGCGCGGCGGGCGGCGGCGTGGCGGGCGCCGCGATTGGCGCTGCCGCCGGGCCGATTGGCGCCGCGGTGGGCGCGATGGCCGGGGCGGTGATCGGCGGCATGGCCGGCAAAGACATCGCCGAGTCGGTCGACCCAACTGCCGAAGATGCCTATTGGCGCGAGCACTATCGTGAGCGGCCCTATGTTTCGTCGGACGATCCCTACGAACGATTTCAGCCCGCCTATCAGTATGGCTGGGAAGCCCGCATGCAGCACGAGGGCCGCGACTTCGAGGAGATCGAGCCGCAACTTCAGGAGCGTTGGATGACGGCCAAGCCCGACCTGGGTTGGGAGCACGCCGGCAAAGCGGCCCGCGACGCCTGGGACCGTTTTGAAACTCGCAACGCGCCGCATGAACAGCCGCCCGGCGCCGGGCAGCAATCGGCGATGGGCTGCACGCCCGAGTATCGCGGCCAGTCGCATCCCGCCGCGCCGAACACCGCCCCGGTAGGACGCTCGAAAACCTAGACAGTTCGGATTGGGGCGAGCGGTTCGCACCAACCCGAAGCGCAAGTTTTGATGTTGCGCTTTTTACTGCCACGGAGTGGCAACAGAGTTTAGCCGTGGGCGTCAGCCCGCGGAAAAAACGGCGAATACTCGTAGAAGCCGCGGAGCGGCGGCGGAGAGCACCACGCCACGCTCTGTCGCCGCTCCGCGGCTTCGCGAGCAGGGCCGTAACTCGACCGCGGGCTAGCGCCCACGGCTAAACTCTCCGCGCCGCTCCGCGGCGGAACATCGAAAAGCGCAACATCAAACAGCGCAAGCGAGCACCGCCGACGAACTCGCCTCGCTTGCGCTTCGGATTGGTGTGGGGCGCGCGGTTCGGCGGCCGCGGAACCGTGCGCGATTCGGGCTAGCTTCCGGCGCAACAACAATGCCGAAGGCACGCGCCGGGATCGGAAAGGCGAGTGCCGTTCGGCAAGTTTTTATACGCCGTGCGGGCGACCTGGGAAAATCGCCCTACAGACGTCGAACCTAAAAATCGTTAGTCGTCTCCGTGCCCGTGGTGAGCGTGGTTGTGTTGCTCGAAGTACTCGTTCGAGGCCACAAAGCCCGCCACCACGTCTTCGTTGGTCACGCCGTTCTGGAAGGCGTTGACCCAACCATTGACTTCGCTCTGGCCGGGCTGGCGGCCGAGGAAATCGTCGTAGTCGCCGCGGACCATGATGCCCTCGCGCTCGGTGCTGCCGGCAAAGCCCAAGGCCACCAGCGACCGCGAGGCCCCGGCGTTCAAAGCGTTCACCCAGAAGATCTCGCCGGCGGTATCGGGCGCCCGGCCCAGCAGGTCGAAGTACATGTGGTCGACCCATAGGCGGTTCGTGCCGCCGCTGTGCTCGAAGAACTCGGGGGTGCCGATAAAGTCGGCCTCCAACTGTTCGTCGGTCAGGCCGCCGGCCAGCAGATTGCGCCAAAAGATCAGCCCGGCGTCGTCGGCGTCGCGGCCGAGGTACGCCTGGTAGGCTTGCTCGATCTTGTTGTCGTAGTACTCAGCGCTATGCGTGAGCAGATTCGCCAGGGCCAGCCGCGACAAGCCGTTGGCCAGCGCATTGTCGAAGTGTTGCAAGGCATTCGGATCGACGGGGCGCCCCAAGATGTCTTGGAAACAAGCGGCCACGAAGAAGTCGTCGGGATTGACATTGCCCACCACAGCCAGCGATCGAGCGGTGGTCGAGGCGCCGCCCACATCCTGAATGGTGACGGTCACCACATAACTGCCGGCGACAGAATAGGTGTGCGTGCCCAACACGCTGAGCGTGCCGTCGTTATTGACGCTCACGGCGCCGGTATCGCCCGTAACGCCGTCGCCCCAGTCGATGGTGGCGGTATAGGTTCCATTAACATTCGCCGCGACGCCGCCCAGGTCGCGGAAGGTGGCAATCGTGGCATTGCTCAGCGACAGACCCGACTGCACGGGCAGATCGACGCCGTGGGCCACCAGCGGCGCGTCGGCAATGTGGGCCTGCTCGCTTACCGTGGTGTTGTTGCCGCTGGCCGTCAGATCGTTGATGGTGACGGTGACGTTCTGCGAGCCCTCTTCGGCATACGTGTGGTTGCCCAACACCAGGAAGCCGCCGTTGCCGGTGGCGATAACGGTGCCGGTGGTGGTGTTGCCGTCGCCCCAGTCGATGACCGCCGAGTAATTGGCCGCGACAGGGTTGGCCGCGGTCACGTCGAAGGCCGCGACGGCGCCGCGAAACACGGTGCCTTCGACCGCCTGCAGTGTGGTGCTGGTGGTGGTCAGCGCCGTGCTTCCAGCAGCTTGCAGGCTGCCAAACAGTCCGTGAACACCGCCGATGCCGCCGGACGACTGATTGCCGGCCACGTTCACCGTGCCGTTGCCCACCACATTGACATCGTAGGCGATGAGCTGGGCGTTCACGCCGTCGTCGAGATCGCTGAGCACGTTCAGCCGCCCATTGCCGGTGGCCTCGACCACGGCGCTGGGGGCGTAGACGGCGCCGATCACGTTGATCGAACCGCCGCCATCAATCGAGATGGGCGAGCCGGCGCCGCGGGCCTGGAAGATGGTGATGCCGGCATAAATGCTTTGGTCAATCCCCATGCCGGCGGCCGCAGGCAGCATCGGGCTCAGGTTGATGCTGCCGTGGCCGGTGACGCTGATGCCGTCGTTGGCGGTGAGCGGGGCGTTATAGATCATCACGCCGTGGCCGACGATCGAGGCGCCGCCGGCGACGCTCAATCCGCCGCCTTGCAGATAATAGATGCCAGGCAGCAAGGTGACCGAGGCTTGCCCGGTGATGTGGATGCCGCCTTGGTATACGCCCGGCTCGAGCGTCACGTGCGTCTGGCCCGAGAAGAACAAGCCGGAAGTCTGCTGCACGGTAAGCGATGACAGATTCGGGGCGGGCAGCGACGCCAGCGGGTCGGCCACGACGGCCACGCCGTTATTGAGCGTGCCCTCGACTTCGCCATGTCCGTTGCTGCTGACGCCCGGCACGCCGACCACGTCGATGGTGCCGGCGGAAACTTCGGCGTTGCCATTGAGGCTGATGGCCGAGTCGCTATTAGAATCGACCACCAAGGTGCCGCCGCCGGCGACATTGATGCTGCCGTTGCCGGTGGCGCTGACCGCTCCATTGCCCGATGGATCGAGCGCAATCAGGGCGGCGCCACTGGCGTTTCCGCTGCCGCCGTTTCCGCTGGGGGCGGCGGTGAAGAACAGCGTGTCGGCATTGCCGGCCGACGTGCCATTGCCAAAGGTCAGGCCCAGCAAGTGAGGAATCGAAATGACGTTGCCGGCGGCGTTAGTCAGTTGGCCATCGATCGTGCCGTTGGTGGGATTGATGGCGGTAATGCGCCCATCGCCAAAATTGCCCACCAGCAGATCGCCGCTGAACGTGCCGAAGCCGCCGCTGGTCTGGCTCAGTGTGCCCGGCGCGATCGCCAGTCCCCACGGGGCATTCAGATCGCCGCCCGAAGCCAGCCGCTGCGAAAACGTGCCATCGAGGTTGAAGGCATCGACAATGCCGCCGGTCTGCGACAGCAATCGCACGGGCACCACGCCGGGTACGAAGTTTTCGTCGTTGTCATTGTCGCCCTGATTGCCGTGGCCGTGGCCGTTGTCGTTGCCATTCCCGTTGTCATCTCCATTGCCGTTTCCATGACCATTGCCATTGCCAGGACCATTGCCATTGCCAGGACCATTTCCGTTTCCATTGCCATGCTCATCGCCG
>DASVHB010000502.1:0-10809 GCA_036379195.1 Pirellulales bacterium | reverse complement strand
CACCGTCCTGTCAAAGCCTCACCGACCACGGGCCATGTCTCATGGAAGTGAGACCGCCAGACGAAGGCCGAATGACAGAAAGATGGCTGACAGAAAAAATGAGAAGTGTCGGCCCGGCGCTTGTCGGTCGGCGCCGCCCGCCGCATTTTTCTGTCAGCAATTTTTCTGTCATTCTATCGGCTGCGCGCAGCCGATCGTCGGTCAAGTGGCGGAACGCCATGCTGGGTAAGGGCCCGACTAGCTCCGCATCGCGCATGTTCCCGCTAGCCGCCGAACAGCGCGCCCCACACTAACCCGACGCGCAAGCGAGGCAAGTTCAATGGCGGTCCTCGCTTGCGCTTCGCGCTTGGTGTAAACGAGTACGCAATGCGGGCTAAAGCGCCACGGCGGCGTCCGGCTTTCCGTACCTCGGGGCAGAACGGCTTGTGAACCGCCGCGCGGCGGCCAATACTGGTAACCAGCGACCGAGATCGCCACCATCGGCTTTAGGTCGCGAAACGGCGGCTCGACCATTCTCGTACAACTTCTGCGTTTAGCACCTCGGAGGCTTCTGCATGTTGCCGGTTTCGCTCCATGAGCGGGCAAAAACTCTCGTCCTGGTTTGCTGCGCCCTGGTTTGCGCAGGCTTCGCGTCGCCGGCCGCGGCCGAAGAGCCGGCAAAGTGGGCCGGCGGAAAGAATCTGGATCAGCTTGTGACGCTCTACCGTCACTTTCATCAATCGCCCGAGGTGTCGCTGCACGAAAAACAAACCGCCGCTCGGTTGGCCAAAGAACTGGCGGCCACCGGGGCGAAGGTCACGCCCGACGTCGGCGGCCACGGAGTGGTGGCCGTGATGGCCAATGGCAAAGGACCGACCGTGCTCATTCGCACCGATCTCGACGCCCTGCCGGTGACCGAACAGACCGGCCTGGCGTACGCCTCGAAAGTGGTGATCAAAGACGACCAGGGCAAGGAAGTGGGCGTCATGCACGCCTGCGGCCACGATATTCATATTACTTGCCTGGTGGGCGTCGCCCGGTATCTGAGCGAGAACAAGGACCGCTGGTCGGGCACGGTGGTCTTCATCGGCCAGCCCGCCGAAGAAAAAGGCGAAGGCGCCAAGCTGATGCTCGACGCCGGGCTGTTCGAGAAATTTCCGCGGCCCGATTACGCCCTGGCGCTGCACGTCGATCCCAGCCTGGCCTCGGGCAGCGTCGGCTATCTGGCCGGCTATGCCTTGGCGAATGTCGACAGTGTGGATATCACGATCCGCGGGCGCGGCGGGCACGGCGCGTTTCCCCACATGACGGTCGACCCGATCGTCGAAGCCGCCCGGCTGGTGCTCGACCTGCAAACGATCGTCAGTCGCGAAATCAAGCCCACCGAGCCGGCGGTCGTCACCGTGGGTTCGATTCACAGCGGGTCGAAGCACAACATCATCTCAGACCGATGCGAATTGCAATTGACCGTGCGCAGCTACTCCGACGAAGTTCGCCAGCACCTGCTCGAGGCGATTAAGCGCAAGGCGCTGGCCACCGCGGCCAGCTCGGGCGCGCCGGAGCCGACGGTCGAAGTTTCCGAAGGCACGCCCGCCATGTTCAACGACAAAGACCTGGTCGCGCGACTGACGCCGGTGTTTCAGCGCGTGCTGGGGGAAGAGCGGGTGGTGCCCTCCGAGCCATCGATGGGTGGCGAAGATTTCAGCCGCTACGGCCTGGCCGGCGTGCCCAGCTTTATGTTTCGCGTGGGGGCGATCGAGCAGAAGCGGCTCGACCGTTATGAGCAGCTCGGGCAGTCGCCGCCGTCGCTGCACTCGCCGTTGTTTTATCCCGACGCCGAACCGACGCTGGCCACCGGCGTCACCGCGATGGTCTCGGCGGCGTTGGATTTGCTCGGCAAGGAAGGCGCGGCGGGCAAGGCGAAGAACAGCGGCGCAAACAAATAACTCGATATGCGCGCTCGGCATTGGGCATGGTTGGCGGGTTGGTTGGTCGTGATGACGGCGATCGTGGCCTCGCTGTGGTTGGTGCGTGGCCGGGTGGTGGACGACCTCAGCCGGCCGGAAAAAATCGCGCAGTGGCGGGCCTGGCGCGCCGAGACCGAACGACAAGATCCGTCGGCCGGCCCCGTGCGGCGGCGAACCGCCCAAGGCGATGAACCGCCCGCCCTGGTGCTGCTGCGCGACCACTTCGGCGCGATTGCGGCGACGACTGTGCTGATGGGCAGCTTTTTGTTCGCGTTTCTGGCATTCATCATCCACGGCCTCGTGCGCGGCCGCGGCATGCGGGGGCCGGCGCACGGAGGAGTACGCGGCGAGCAGCGATCATGAGCACCGTTCCCGCGCGGCGCGCGGCGCCGCCCCCTTTGATGTGGCGCGTTTGGCCGCTGGAGGAAGGCGGCCCGACGGCCTGGCTGCTGGCCCTGCTGCTGGGCGGCGCGGTGCTATTGGCGGGCTGGCAGACACGCAGCGCCATCGCGGCGCTGCTGGCCGGCGCCGTGGCGGGGATAGCGGCCTGGCGCTATTTCTTGCCGGTGTATTACGAAGTGAACTCGCACGGCGTATTTCAAACGGTGCTCGGTCGGCGGCGGCGCATTTCTTGGCGCAGCATCGGTCGCATCGAATTGTGCCGCGACGGCGTGCTCATCGCCCCAAGCGACAGTCTTTCGCCCGCGCTGCGCGGCATCTACCTGCCCTGGGGCGTCCACCGCGCCGAGCTATTGGCGAGCATCGACTATTACCTGCAACTCTTTCATGCCGGCGATTAGGGCCGATTCGCTCTTGACACTAAACGGCTTAAACGCGAAGTAGATGACCCGTTGCGTGCCGGGTCGCTTTTCCCACCCGGCAATGGACAATTGGCCGCCCAAAACGCCGAATTTCCCCAATGTGTCAACGATTGTTGGCAAACCGTTGGAGGCTCATCGCATGACTGCCGGTCGAATCGTGGTCACAGGTTCCAGCGGCTTTTTGGGCCGGCACCTGATGCCTATCTTGCGAACGAAATATCCGGGCGACGAAGTCGTCGGACTGTGCAGCCGAGATTACGACCTGATGGACCCCGCCGGCGTCCGGCGAATGTTTGACGAACGGCGGCCCGACGTGCTGGTTCACTTGGCCGCGTATTCGGGCGGCATTGGGGCCAATCGCGCGCTGCCCGCCGACTTTTATTACCGCAACACGCTGCTGACGGCGCTGGTGTTTCAAGAGGCGGCGGTGCGAAAGATCCGCAAGCTGATCTACACGATGGGCGGGTGCAGCTACCCGGCCACGGCCACCTCGCCCATCGACGAAGGGCAGATGTGGAACGGCTACCCTCAGCCCGAAAGCGCCGGCTACTCGGCCGCAAAAAAAATGGGCATCGTGGCCAGCCGGTCTTATCGGCAGCAGCATGGGCTGAACTCGGTGGTGCTCATCCCCGGCAATATGTATGGCGAGTACGACAACTTCCGCAACGACGAGTCGCACGTGGTGCCGGCCATGGTGCGGCGCTACTACGAAGCCCGGCTGGCCCAGCAGGACGCGGTGGCGATGTGGGGCAGCGGCACGCCGCAGCGAGATTTTGTCTACGCCGGCGACGTGGCCGCCTGCATTCCGTATTTCATCGAAAACTACGATTCGAGCGAGCCGGTCAACCTGTCGTCGGGCACCGCCACGACAATCAAGGAACTGGCCGAAACGATCAAACGCCTGACCGGGTTCCGCGGCGACATTGTGTGGGACCGCGGCAAGCCCGACGGCCAGATGGTCAAGATTTTCGACGTGGCCCGCATGCGTGGCCTGGGGTTGTCGTGCGACACGCCGTTGGCCGATGGGCTGGCCCGCACCATCGACTGGCTGGGGCGGAATTATCGCGCGCGGGGCGACGGCATTCGGCTGTAGAGCGAACATGATTTTTCTACTTGGTGGCAATGGGTTTGTCGGTTCGGCCTATGCACGGCGACTGGCCGCGGCGGGGCGCGAGTTTCAGGTCATCACGCGTCAGAACTACGAGCAGTTTGTCGGCCGCGCATGCCAAACGCTGATCAACACCAACGGCAATTCAAAAAAATTTCTGGCCACGCGGGCGCCGCTGGAAGAATTCGACGCCTCGGTGCGGAGTGTGCGCGCCAGCCTGGTCGACTTTAAGTTCGACCGTTATGTCTATTTGTCGACGGTCGATGTGTATCCCGATTGTTCGCCCGCCGCAGGCACGAACGAAAGCGCCGCGCTCGATCCCGCCGCGCAAAGTGCTTACGGATTTCACAAGTACCTGGCCGAGCAGTGCGTGCGGCACGCCACGCCCAATTGGCTGATTCTGCGGCTGGGCGGCTTCGTGGGGCCGGGCATGTGGAAAAACCCCATTCACGACATCTTGCAGGGCGGCCCGCTTTGGCTCGACCCGGCCAGCCGCTTGCAGTTTCTGCACACCGACGCCGCCGCCGACATGGCCCTGCGGCTCGTCGATGCCGGCTGCCAGCGCGAAATCTTCAACTTCTGTGGCAAGGCAACGGTGTCGCTGGCCGAAGTGATCAAGACGCTGGGGGTTGACGTTTCCGTAAAGCCGGGCAGCCCGCGGGTGCATTATGAGGTCGACATCAGCAAGCTCTCGGCGCGCGTGGACGTGCCTGAAACCCGCGAGATGGTGTTGAGATTTGTCGGCGAGCGTCGCGCGGCGAAGGAGGCGGCATGAGGAATCAGTGTCAATACGCAAGTCGCAACCGCTCTGTAGGGAACGCCCTCCGTGGCGTTCCGATGATGAGCGAATCGCCGCCGTATCGCCTCCCACGGAACGCCACAGAGGGCGTTCCCTACAGACCTTTCGGCGTAATGCACTTCAGCTCGATACGTAGGGAGGCGGTATGAACCTGGCTGAAACGGCACAGGCGTGCGGCGTGGTATTGGCCGGCGGTCAGGGCACGCGCATTCGACATCTCTACCCAGATTTGCCGAAGCCGATGATTCCCGCCGCCGGGCGCCCCTTCATCGAGTGGGTGTTGCGCTGGCTGGCCGAGCAGGGCCTGAATAAATGCGTGGTGTCGTTGGGCCATTTGTCGGACGTGGCCGAGCGTTATTTCGCCACTCGGCCCGACAGCGGACTGAACATTCGAAGCGTGCGCGAGACGATGCCGCTGGGCACTGGCGGCGCCATCGCACTGGCCGCGCTAGCCGCGCCCGAGGCGGAACTGTTTGTCGTGACGAATGGCGACTCGCTGGTATTGGCCGAGCTCTCGCCGGTCTGGCAAATGTTGCGCGACCCGCAGCTCGATGGCGCGGTGGTCGGCTTGGAAGTCGACGATGCTTCGCGCTATGGCCGGCTCGATGTCGGCGCGAACGGGCGCCTATTGCGGTTTAGCGAAAAGCAGCCTGGCCGTGGCCTGATCAATGGCGGCGTCTACGTGCTCCGCCGCCGGCTGATCGAGCGCTTTGCCTCGACGCGGCCGTTGAGCATCGAAACGCAAGTGTTTCCCGCGCTGCTGGGCCAGGGCGCGCAACTGGCCGTGTACGCTTGCCGCGCGCCGTTTCTCGACATCGGCACGCCGGAGAGCGTCGCCCATGCCGAGGCATTCATCCAAACCCATTTCTCCAGGCAGGTGGCCGCATGATTATTAGCCGCACGCCCTTTCGGATCAGCTTTTTCGGAGGCGGCACCGACTACCCCGAGCATTTCACCAAACACGGCGGCGCCGTGCTCGGCACGGCCATCGACAAGTTCGCCTATTTGTCGGCCACGCCGTTGTTCTCCAAGCTGTTCGACTATCGCATTCGCCTGGCCTACCGCGAGGTGGAATGCGTCAACCGCCTCGATGAAATCCGCCACGCGCCGCTGCGCGAGTGCCTGCGGTCGTTCGGCATCACCGAAGACATCGAGATCGACTACACCGCCGAGCTGCCGTCGTCGACCGGCCTGGGCACGTCGTCGAGCTTTGTGGTGGGGGTGCTCAACACGCTGCACGCCTTTTGCGGGCGGATGGTCCATCCGCTGGAGCTGGCCTACCGAGCCATCGAAATCGAACGCGACGTGCTGGGCGAAGCAGTGGGCTGTCAGGACCAGACGTTCGCGGCGATGGGCGGTTTCAACCTGATCGAGTTTCGCGGCACGCGCGATATTGTCGTTCATCGGCTGCCGCTCTCGGCGGCGCGGCTGGCCGAGTTTCAGGAGTATTTGTTGCTGGTCTACACCGGCATTCGCCGCCGCGCCAGCCAGGTGGCCGCCCGGCAGGTGCAAAAAATCGACCGCAACACGCTGTCGCTAGGCAAAATGCGGCGGCTGGTTGACGAAGGCTATACCGTGCTGACCAGTGGGCGCAGTCTCGACGAATTTGGCCGGTTGCTGCACGAGGGCTGGGTGCTGAAGAATTCGCTTTGCGATTCGGTTTCCAACGGGGCGATCGACGAGATTTATCGCACGGGGCTGGAGGCCGGGGCACTGGGCGGCAAATTGCTGGGAGCGGGCGGCGGCGGATTTGTGCTCTTCTTTGTTCCGCCCGAAAGGCGCGCCGCGGTATTACGCGCTCTGGGGCCACTGGAAACGATTCCCATTGGCATCAACGCCGCGGGCACGCAGATCTTGCACGCATCGAGCGTGGCCGTACACGCACCGGCGGCACTCAGCGACGTCCGCGCGGCCTGAGAGCAAAATTGATTCGCCGACCAAGTAAAGGTATAATAGCCGCATGACTGATAAGCAGTTCGTTTTAGACGCCGTTAGCAGACTTCCCGAGGCGGCCCCCATCGAGGTCATCCAGGAAGAAGTCGAAATTCTCGCGGCAATCCGGCGGGGAGAAGAGGCCGCCGACGCCGGAAGGGTGGTTCCGCATGAGGAAGTAAAAAAGCTGGTTGCCGCATGGCATGCAAAATAGTCTGGACTGAGCCAGCGATCGAACAGCTTCGTGACGCATGTTCGTATATTTCGCGGGATAACCCAGCGGCGGCGGAAAGGCTTGGCGAGGAAATCCTTCGTCATGTCGAGAGATCCGCAGCTTAATCTTGACGCCGCAAGCAGGCTTCAGGAAACTCTCGAATCGAGGCCATGCGGGAAGAAATTGAAATCCTGGAAGCAATACGCACCGGTGACGGAGCTGGTGCTCCTTTGAATACAACTAGCGTTGAATGGGTCGGCGGCATTGACGGGCATCTGCGCTTGATCGATCAGACGCGGCTGCCGACCGAGTTGGTCTATCTGGATTGCCACGATATCGAGACGGTGTTTGAGGCCATTCGCAGCCTGCGCGTGCGCGGCGCGCCGGCCATCGGCATCGCGGCGGCCTATGGAGTGTGTCTGGGTGTGCGCGACGCGGGCGATACAAACGCCGCACCTTCACTTGAAGCCGCGGTCGAGCGGCTCGAAAAAGCGATCCATTATCTCGCCAGCAGCCGCCCCACCGCCGTCAATCTGTTTTGGGCGCTGGAGCGCATGCGGCGCGTGCCGCAGGATCGGGCAGGCCAGCAATCGTCACAAGCGTTGGCCAAGCGACTGCTGGAAGAAGCTCGGGCGATTCACGACGAAGATCGCAAGATGTGCCACGCCATCGGTCGCTATGGAGCGGCGCTGCTGGCCGATGGTCAAGGCGTGCTCACGCATTGCAACGCCGGGGGACTGGCCACCGCCGAATATGGCACGGCGCTAGCCGTGTTTTTCGCCGCCCAGGATGCCGGCAAGCGGTTGCATGTTTATGCCGATGAAACCCGACCGCTGTTGCAAGGCTCGCGGCTGACCGCTTGGGAGTTAAAGCAACGCGGCATCGACGTCACGTTGATTTGCGACTCGATGGCGGCTCAGGTGATGCGCGAAGGCCGGGTGCAAGCCGTGGTGGTCGGGGCCGACCGCATCGCGGCCAACGGCGACACCGCCAACAAGATTGGCACTTATGGGGTGGCGCTGTTGGCCGCGGCGCACGGCATTCCGTTTTAC
Organism: Pirellulales bacterium; assembly: GCA_036379195.1. Taxonomy (GTDB): domain Bacteria; phylum Planctomycetota; class Planctomycetia; order Pirellulales; family JAICIG01; genus JAICLL01. Next base: position 2,937 of record DASVHB010000502.1, on the reverse strand, counting down.
GTGGCCGCCCCCACCAGCACCTTCGACCTGGCGCTGGCCAGCGGCGAGGCGATTCCGATCGAGCAGCGTGCGGCGCAGGAAATCACGCACGGTTTCGGTCGCCAGACGGCCCCCGACGGCGTGCAGGTTTACAATCCCGCCTTCGACGTGACGCCCGCCCGGCTGATCAAGGCAATCATCTGTGAGCGGGGCGTCATCGAACCCGTCACGCCAGAAACGATCGCGCGAACACTGCAGGACGTGTTACAGGCAAAAAAATGAGGGGCAAAAAGATCGGGAGATGCGAAGATAAGCGAACAAGGGGATGATGCAGTTATGCTTCATCTCCCCATCCCTTGATGATCTTCATATCTCCTTCCTTTTTTGCCCACCATTTTTTTGCCTGCGTTCACGCGCTGCAACTACCGGGGCTTCCGCGGCGTCTGGGGCTTGGGGAGTTCGGCGCCCGGCGGAAGTCGCGTATCGGCGCCGGGCAGCACGCCGGGGGCCACCACGCCTGGCGCCGTGGTATCGACGCCGGGCAATGTGCGTCCCACCATGCCGGGCAGCGTTCGCCGTCCAAAACCCGGCACCTCGCGGCCCACCGTGCCCGGAATAAATTCGCCGGTGGTGCCAACGCGCGGCGCATCGCGAACGACCGCGGTCGGCGGCGCGGCCGCCGGCAAGGCGAACGTAGCGGCCTTCTCCGGCGACTCGGCCGCGGCGGTCTCGAAGCTGGCTCGGGCACGGGCAAGCTGCGCAATCGCTTCGGCGCTCTGCGCCGCCGAGAGGCGATCTGCGTACGAGCCCATCATCAATGGCAGCGGCGCGCCGGGCGCCTTCGACCAGTCGCTGAAGGGAATTACCAATTCTCGACTGGGCGCCGCGCGGCGGTCGGCGGCTCGTTCGAGTTGTTTCGTGCGGCGAGCGAACTGCTCGGCCAGCGCGCCCGGCCAGTTGGGCTGGGCGGCGGCCCGGCGCCAACGCTCGTAGGCGAAAACTGGATCATTCTCCGCTCGGAACCACGGCTCAATGGCGCGCTCGCGCCGGGCTTCGCCGAAGTAGTCTCCGAAGCAGTAGTGGCCATAGGCGGTCCAAGTGAACAACCAGCCGCTAAGCCGGCCGATGTCGACCACCGATTGGGGAGTGAACGCGGGCGAGGCTTGCCGGCCATTCACCACCGATACCGGGGCGAACAGCACGCCCCGCTGCGTCAAGGGATAGTCCCAGTAGCCGCGCAGCAAAACACTGCCCGCCGGCGTGGCAATACGCCGTGTTGGCATCCATACCCAGCCTTCGTGAAATGGTGAGACGTGGCCGCGCCGCCACACATATCCGCCGCTGGTCATTACCCAATAGCCCGGCACGGAAAACTCATCGGCAGACGGATTGGGCGGGTCTGGTTGGTGCGATTCGCGCTGCGGCGGTGATGGTTCGTAAACTACCTCAGGGCGTTCCGCGGCATACCAAAAGCCCGGCGTCCAAACGAACTGGTCGTCGCGAGCCGACCAATAACCAGGAACCCACCGCATGCCCGGCGGCGGCACCCGCCACGCGCCGGTGACCCAGACAAAATCTTTCTTTCTATTATCCCAGCCCCAGTAGCCGGGCAACCACATCGCTTGCCATGCAGCGGGCCGCAGCACCGGTGGATATTCCTTGAGAAGCGGCGGCGGCCGCTTGAAAACGAGTAGCCCGTCGTTTGCCCCGATGGCGACGGGCTGGGCGAAGCCCTCGTGGATGGGGCCGCGACGCTCAACTTCGACTTCCAACGCCGATCGCCGGCCGGCCTGCTGGGCGGCGGCGGGAATACTGTAACATCCGATCAACAAGGTAACGGTTGGAATGGAGAGGCGGCCAGTTACCATGTTCGAAATCCGCCTCTTGAGATTGTCCACTTGTCGGCGCATCTCGCTCCTGCGGCGTCATTGTACCATCTGGCCGATTCATCCGCCTAGGCGAGGCCGCTGCCAGGGTTGGCAAAACTCGGCCCTGGATTGTTGCCCGCACCGGGGCCGGTCAGGTAGGTCGAGTGCGTGATCAGGTCGCGCACCGCGGTGTTGTAGGCCGGATTGCCCTCGAACTGCGCGAAGAACTGGTTCTGTGCTTGCGTATTAAGACCACCTTCGTAAAAGAGATTGCTGAAGTTGTCGTAGCCATTGCCCGTGGCCGCGGCCAACGCCGAGTTGGTGGTGTTGCTGGCCAGCAGTTGCTGAGCTTCGGGCGTGGCCAGAAACTCGCTTACCAGCATCTGCCGAGCGGGGGCCGACGCGTTGCTGCCGGCGTCCTGGCCATGATCGAGCGAATTCAGCCGGTCGGTCCAGTACGACACGGCATCCGTCGCGGCCGACCTGCCCAGCAAGTCGTGGTAGAGAGCTTGCACGAACCCGCTGGGGGTGCCACCCGCGTTGGCGTAGTACTCATGTGAGCCGACGACGCCGATCAGCAGCCCGTCGAAGCCGGCCCCCGCCGCTATTTGGTTCGACCAATACGATACCGCCTGGGGCCCGGCCGATCGGTGCAAAAAGCTCTGATACACCGCGTTGACCAGGTGCTGGCGATACTCGGGCGAGTTGATGATAGCGTTCAGGACCTGCTCGCGCGGCGTTTCGATACTGTTGGCGGTTCCCGTTCCGCCAGCAAGCGCAAAGACATTCGCGGCGTTGACGTCGCTCGCGTTGAGGCTGCCGCCCGAACCCGCCGAGCCGAACGGGACGAAGCCCGCGGTTCCGGCCCCCTGCGACGAAAACCCACCGGTGCCAAATCCGCTCGTTCCGAAGCCGTTCGGTCCGGCATTGCCGGCGCCAAATCCCGCGGTGCCGAAGCTGCTGGGCGGGCCGGCATTGCTCACGCCGCTTAGCGGACCGGCGTAACTGTTCATCGGTCCCGTGACATTGCCGGTGGCATTGCTGGTGGCCATACCGGCGAACCCGCTGTTGAACCCATTAAATGTACTCC
>DASVHB010000501.1:0-5063 GCA_036379195.1 Pirellulales bacterium | reverse complement strand
CCTGCGGATCTCTTCGGCCAAGGCCTCGAGTACGGCGGCCACCTCTTTTTTGGGCACGTTGGTTGCGGTCGAGATGTTGTTGAGGACTTCACTTTTGCTGGGCGCCCGAGGTTTTTTGGCGCCCGACGCTGCTGGGGCTTTCGCCATAATGCGGTTTTCCTCCCTGCGGAGACGAGTAAGAAACGGGTAAAGTAAACACACCATCCATTTGATGGGACGCGATGATTTAAATCGACTCGACCGAAAAAGCAACCCTCAAAACCGCCAAAAACACTGAAAAAGCGGGAAAAAGTCGCGGTCGAGCCGCTCGTCCGCGCGGTAACACGGGCCGTTGTGGCCGGCACACGGTCTGCCGCCCAGCCCCTGTGTGGGGCAATTGACGATCACGTCAACGGTGCCGCCACCGTCCGGCGCAAGGCCGATCGCCCGCTGGTTGCCCGCTTCCGGCAAGCCGTGTAAGATATTGTTTACTAGGGGTTTACGATTTTCCCGGCTGGTTCAAGATGAGGAGTTGCCGCACCGTGGAAACCGAACGGATTCTGTGGCTGGCCTGGGCAAAAGCGGGTCTTTGCGGCCTGCTGGCGCTGCTGGTTTGGCCAGATCTGCCCCTCGCCGTGGGCCAAAATCGCCCGGGGCAAATCCGCGTGCAAATTCGCCGCGGAAATGTCATGCCGGGCCGCCCCGCCGGCCAGGATGGCGAGGACGATGCTCCCGACAGCGTGTTTTATCCGCCCGATCGAGAGACCCTGCAGAAGCTCTCGTTGGCCAAGGAACTGATCGAGCAGCAGCGCTACGGCGAAGCGGTCCGCCTGGTCAGCGATATTCTCGAATCGCCCGAAGACTACTTCTTTCAGCCCGATCGCCAGCAGCGCAACTATCGCAGCTTGAAGAGTGAGGCGCAGCGGCTGTTGGGCGCGATGCCGGCCGAAGGCAAGGCATCGTACGAGTTGCAGTATGGGGCCGAAGCGCGGCGGATGCTCGACGCCGCCATCGACAAAGGCGACTTGTCGGGCGTCGCGGAAGTCGCTCGCAAATACTTCCACACTCGCGCCGGCTACGAGGCCACCTATCTGTTGGGCGCCGCGCAAATGCAGCGCGGCGAGCCGCTGGCCGCGGCGCTCTCGCTTGGCCGGCTGCACGCGACCGCGGTCGCCGAGCAATTCGATCCGTCGCTGTCGTTGAACTTGGCGCTGGCTTGGGCGCGGGCCGGCCGCGCGGAGCAGGCCGTGGGGTTGCTCAAGAGCTTGAACCGGCGAATGCCCGATGCCACTTTTCGCGTGGCGGGCGGAGAGCGAAAAGGATTTGCCAGCGACGCGCAAGCGCTCTCGTGGCTGACCGAGGTGGCCCCGCCGGGCGAGGTCGAACTCGACGCCGCGCAGTGGTCGATGTATCGCGGCAGCCCCTCGCGCAACGCGCCGAGCGCCGGCAGCAGTCCGCTGTTGAATCGCCGCTGGTCGGTGCCGGTCGCCGATCATCCCCGCGTCGAAGAGCTGCTGGGCAAGCTGGCCCAAGACCACCTCGAGCAGAGCAGCCGCTTGCTTCCTGGTCTGCATCCGCTGGCCGTGCGCGACTATGTCTTTATGCGTTCGCTCACCGGGCTGGTCGGAGTCGATTTCCACACCGGCAAGCGCATCTGGGTCGAAAACGAAAAAGAGCAACAGACGAATTCGCTGGTCGACGCTCTGGCTCAGCCCCCAGGCTCGCGCGGTTCGGCGGCGCTGGCCAATTGGCTCGAGCGGCGCGTCTGGGACAGCGCCATCTATGGCACGCTGGCGAGTGACGGCGAGATGATCTATTGCATCGACGAGCCCGATCAGGGTTCGTTTACCGATGAATCGGCCGCCATCGAGCAGCAGATGCACCGGCAGATGCTGTTCAACCCGCGCCCGTTCACGCGCAGCTCGGCGGGCCAGGGCCACAACCGGCTGGTCGCTTACGAAATCGCTTCGCAGGGCAAACTGGCCGGCGAGATCGACACGCGGCCTGGCGAAATCGCGCACGCGCTGTCGGGCGGTTTTTTTCTGGGGCCTCCCTTGCCGCTGGGCGGCCACCTCTACGTTTTGGCGGAAATCAAAGGCGAAATCCGGCTCTTCGTGCTCGATCCGAAAAAACTGCGCGGAGACAACGAGCCGGACCAAGACAACGTGGCCATCGAATGGTCGCAGCAGTTGGTGGTGCTCGACCCGGTCGTGTTTGAAGAGCCGCTGCGGCGGCTGGCCGGCGCCACGCCTTCGTTCTCCGATGGCATTTTGGTTTGCCCGACTTCGGCCGGCGCGGTGGTGGCGGTCGATCTCACTACGCGCTCGCTGCTGTGGGGATATCAGTATCCGCGCGCCATCGATGTCTACAACAATCGGCTCATGATTCGCTTTCCCGGCATGCAGGCCACCGGCGAACCCGCCGAAGACGACCGTTGGGCCGACGCCAGCGTGACCATCGCCGATGGCAACGTGCTGCTGTCGCCCCTGGAGTCGAGCGAGATTTTCTGCCTGAGCTTGACCGATGGCGCGCTGCGGTGGCACAGGCCGCGCGACGACGGTCTCTATATCGCCTGCGTCTACGACGGCAAAGTGGTGATTGTCGGCAGCCGGTCGGTCAAGGCGCTGAAGCTGTCGGATGGCGAGCCGGCCTGGCCGAGTTCGCTGGCGTTGCCCGCCGGCGGCGCCTCGGGCAGCACGCCCAGCGGGCGCGGCTTTTACAACCACAATCGCTATTATCTGCCGCTCTCGTCGGCCGAGGTGGTGGCGATTGATCTGGATCAGGGGCAGATCGTGGCCCGCAGCCGCTCGCGCACCGGCACGGTGCCGGGCAACCTGATCTGCTACCAAGGCGCCGTGATTTCGCAGGGCGTCGATCATGTCGAGAGTTTTTACCAGCTCGATGAACTGCGGCAGCAAGTGGCGGCCACCCTGTCGAACTCGCCTGACGACGCCGAGGCGTTGGCCCGCCAGGGCGAGCTGCTCTTGGACGAAGGCAAATTTGACGAAGCGGTAACCGAGCTGCGCCGCAGCTATGAGCGCAAGCCCGATCCGCGCACCCGCGAGCTGCTGGTCGACGGCATGCTGGAGAGCCTGCGGCTCGATTTTGCGCGGCATCGCGGGCTGGTGGACGAAATCGAGCGTTTGGCCGATCAGCCCGCCGAACACGCCAAGCTGGCGCGGCTGCTGGCCGGCGGTTTGCAACAGACCGGCGAGGTCGCCGCCGCCTTCGACGCCTATTTGCGGATGGTCGACTTGAAGAGCGATCCGCAGCCGAGCGAGCGTGTCGAGAGCGGGCTTTCGGTGCGGCGCGATCGTTGGGTGCGTGCCCGTTTGAGCCAGCTTTACGATTCGGCGTCGCCGAGCGATCGCCGGTCGATGCAGGCCCGCATCGCCCAGTTTTTGGGGCAAAGCCGCGAGGCGTCCGAGGCTGGCTTGCTGAAGCGGTTCATCGGCTATTTCGCCTATCACCCGTTGGCCGATGAGGCCCGCGAGCGGCTGGCCGAGCAATCGCTGGCCGCCAAAAACTGGCTGGAGGCCGAGCATTGGCTGCGGCAGCTCGAGCAATCGTCAGAGCCGGCCCGCCAGCGCTCGGCAGTCGCCCGGCTGGCGCAATTGCTTTGCGACGCGGGTCGCCCGGCCGATGCCCTCGGTTTTTATGAGCAGCTTGGCGGCCCCTGGGCCGACGAAGTCTGCCTGGCCGGCCGGCGGGGCCGCGAGATCGCCCGCGATCTGGCGGCGCGACCCGAGATCGCGCGTCAGGTCGCCACCGCGGCCGACTGGCCGAAGGGCCGGGTGGCGGTGCGCTCGTACGTGCAAAACTCGCAGGCCCTCCGCTCGCTGCCGATCGAGTTTCACGGGCCGCAGCAGCCCTTCTTCGCACGGGCCACCATCGAAGTCGATGCCAACATGCAGCAAAACGCGCTGCTGGGCCGCGACGGGCTCGGCCACGAACAGTGGCGGCTGTCGCTGCGCGATCGCAACGATCATGTGGGCCTCAACCCCGCCATCGATTATGTGCGGGCCGATGGTCACCTGGTTGTGCTCTCGCTGGGCTATCAACTGATGGGCATCGACACGCTGGGCACGCCGAGCAGCGGGGCCCGCGTGCTCTGGAAACAGGAAATCAGCGAATCGCTCGGCGGCCTGCCGCGGCAGTTCGCCATGAACCCGCGAATGAATGTGCGGCTGGGAATGGGCGGGCAGCATATGCAGCCGGTTGACGCCAACGGTCGCCCCGTCGGCAATACCAGCCCCATCACGAGCGAGCTGATCTGCTTCCAACGGATGCGCGAGCTGATGGCGGTCGATCCTTTGACGGGCGAAACCGTTTGGACGCGGCACGATGTGCCGTCGGGCTGCGAGCTGTTCGGCGATGATGAATTGTTGTTTGCCGTTCCGCCAGGAGCCACCGAGGCCATGGTGTTGCGTGCGCTCGATGGCGAAGACCTGGGCCGCCGCGAACTGCCCGTCAGCGAAAAACGAATGGCCACGCGTGGCCGGCTGGTGCTCGATTGGGAACCCGCCCCCAAGGGCAACGGCCGCCTGCGGCTGCTCGACGTTTGGAAGCAAACCGCCGTCTGGACCAAAGAGTTCGACGGGCAAGCCAAGTTCCATCCCGTGGCCGACGAGGCCGTAGCGGTTCTGGAGCGAAACGGGCGTCTGACGGTTCTGTCGCTCGCCGACGGCCAGGCGACGATCGACGAGAAACTGCCGGCCGAGAAATTCGCCGATGTTTACTTATTGCGATCGCCGCAGATCGACGTGGTGATTGTCAATCGCCAGCAGGCCCGCAACGCCAATCTGAATGTGATGCCCGCTCCGATGAACGCCGCCGGCGCGGCGGGCACCCTGGTCAACGGCATGGTGTATGGATTTGATCGTGCGACGGGCAAAAAACTGTGGGGCCGCGAGGTGCTGCGCAAAGCCATCGCCCTGAACCGGCCGGTCGATCTGCCGGTGTTGCTGTTTGCGGGCAACACCCAGCGCCGCATGCCTCAGCAGCTCGAAGGAGAGCTGGCGGTCATGGACAAACGCACCGGCAAAATGCTGCTCGAAAAGAAGGTGAACCAGATGATGGCGGTC
>DASVHB010000500.1:0-3200 GCA_036379195.1 Pirellulales bacterium | reverse complement strand
GGACTCCGTGCCGTTCCGTGAACTGCGATTCGACGTCGATCCGCCCCTCACGGAACGGCACGGAGTCCCCTACAGACGCCGAACGTAAAACCTGCCGGTTTTGACTGTCAAAATCGACTAGGCAGCGCCCAATCACGGTATTGCCGTTTGCCAATCAACCTCAACGATGCCTTTAATCCTGGACCCTCCCCTTCCACCGCACGAAGTTTGCCCTTCGAGTAATGCCGGTGATCAAAACGAAGCGGAACCCGTTATCGAAGCGCTGGTCAACGAAGAGGGCATGATCGCCGGCGCCGAGTTGCCGCGCTGGCCGGCTCTGTTTGCCTTATGGACGCAGCGACGCGCGGCGACGAAAGCCTCGGCGTGGGGTGCCGCGGCCAGCGAGCGCTATCGGAAGCTGCTGGGCAACTTGCTCCGATTCACACGCGCCGATGGCTCGCTGGCCTTCGACGATCTTCAGCCGGCTGAGTCGCGGGCGAGCGCACGTGCGCGGCGATCGGCAGTCGTCGATGTCTGGCAGGCGGCGTGGCCATATGCCGATGCCGAACAGCGCCTGGCGATCGCCGCACTCTTTCCTGAGACGGCCAAGAATGCAAAGGCTGCCGCTTCCGCCCGCAAAAAAACGGCCGAGCTGGCCGAGCCCGCCGCGCACAGCGAAGCGGCGGCGTTGGCGATAATGCGGCCCACCTGGTCGCCGCGCGAGATGCTGGCCATCGACTACCGAGGTCGGCAGATGCGCAGTGAACTGATCTGCAGCGGGCAGGTGCTCTGGTCGGGCGCGTGCAATCCGCAGTTGTCGCTCGACGGCCGACAGCTTTCGCCGATTTCCGATTGGGAGCAACTCTGCTGGGTCAGCGACGACGACGCCGATTATCTGGAATTGCAGCTTGAGTTATCGGAAGGCGTGCGCGTGCAGCGGCAGTGGCTGCTAACCCGAGAAGACCGGTTTCTGTTCGCCGCCGACGCGATTATGGCCGAACGCCCCGCCAATATCGATTACCGACTGACGCTGCCGCTCGTGGAAGACGTCGGCTTTTCGCCCGCGACCGAGACGCAAGAAGGATTCTTGACCGGCTCGAATGCCCGCCGGCAGGCGCACCTGTTGCCGCTGGGGCTCAACGAATGGCGCGGCGACGCGGCAAAAGGAGAACTGGCGATGGGTGAGCGCGGGCTCGACCTGCGGCTGGCGGCCCGCTCGGCGCGTGCACTCTATGCGCCGCTGTTTGTCGGTCTGACGTCGCGGCGATTCTCACGCCCCGTCACCTGGCGGCAATTAACCGTAGCCGAAAACCGCGTCATCGAGCCGTCTGACGTAGCGGTGGGATATCGCGTGCAAATCGGCCGCGAGCAATGGCTGTTTTATCGCTCGCTGGGGCCTTGCGGCAATCGCACCCTGCTGGGACAAAACCTCGTGAGCGAGTTTCTGGCAGCGCGGTTCGGGCGAACGGGAATCGTCGAAACGCTGATGGAAATTGAAGACTCGGCCGATGAATGATCTTCCCCCGCTGGTCCGCAATCTCGAACAGATTCGGCGCCGCATCGCCGACGCCGCTCGGACCAGCGGGCGAACCGCCGACTCGGTCACGCTGGTCGCCGTGACCAAATATGTCGATGCCACGGTTGCCCGAGCGTTAGTCGACTCCGGCTGCCTCGAGTTGGGAGAAAGCCGTCCCCAAGAGCTGTGGCGCAAAGCCGAGGCACTGGTAGATTGCCCGGTTCGCTGGCATCTGATCGGCCACTTGCAGCGGAACAAGATTGCCCACACGTTGCCCCTAGTTTCGCTGATTCATTCCGTTGATAGTCTACGGCTGGCCGAGGCGATCGAAGCTAAAGCCGCCAGCCTTGCCCGGCCCGTGCCGGTATTGCTGGAAGTAAACATTTCGGGCGAGCCAGCCAAGCACGGCTTCGCCCCCGACGAGCTTGCACCGCTGGGTCCGCGGCTGGAACCATTGGCGCATGTCGAAATCCGCGGGCTGATGTGCATGGCCAGCCGCGATTCGGAGCCAGATCAGGCCCGCCGCGAGTTCGAGCAATTGCGGTTGTTGCGCGATCGGCTGCGAACCTTTTGGCCCGGCCACATCGATCTCAACGAGTTGTCGATGGGCATGAGCGGCGATTTTGAGGCCGCCATCGCCGAAGGGGCGACGCTGGTCCGTATCGGCTCAAGCCTGTTCGATCGCTAAATCCATCTAAATCCATTCAGTCGGTGGCTGGTGCAGAGCCGCGCGTGTGACGCGTATCTGCCGTAACACGCAGCCGCGGTGATGCCCCGGCGGCGTCGTTTCACCACCGGGGCATCGCTGGCCGAACGGGCGTGATCGCAATTCCTTCACCCTTCCGGCCAGCTTCTGCCCCGGCCACCTCAACTGCGAACAATTCGCACTTGATCCACTTTATTCAAACTGTTGGCACCAATAGATCTGGCCGTTGGCGGCCACATAGGCCGCCACGCCGATCCGGCTCCAGCGATAGCTGAGGATGTTGGCCCGATGCCCGGCTGAGTGCATCCAGCTCGATACCGCCTCTCGGGCGGTCGATTGCCCCTGGGCGATGTTCTCGGCGCTGGCCGTGGTGGCGTGTTGCAAGCGGCGGCGGGAACTCATCCAGATGGCGTGCCGCCGGGCCGATTTAATCAGCGATTCGTCGGCTGCCAGCGGTTGCATACCGCGCCGCACCCGTTCGCGGTTGGTGTGCTGAATGATCTCGCGTTCGACCTGATAAAGTTCAAACACCGCCGGCTTGGCAGGCGTCTTGGCCGCGGGTTGTTCGGCTACGTCAGCGGGAAACAACAGCGCGGCAGCAGCTACGAGCGACTCAATCATGGTTGCTCCTTCAAAGGGGGGAACTGTTCGTCGTCCCGACTGCCTCCCCCGAGCGGAGAGGACTTGGTGGGCTGGCTGAAGGGCGTCCCTTCAAACCCCGACCGGGTACCGACCTTGGCTTAAAACTGGATAATCTGCGTTGACTTTTCCAGCGAAAGTACCAGCTTAGCCAGCGTTTCGAGCCTTTCAAGGGGCCAGGCGGGTCACCGCCTCGAGCTTGCAGGCGGTGCCCGGGGGCAGGGGCTTGCCGATGCCCCGGTCACGACGTCCATAGCTCACCGGGGCATCGCTTAGACTCTGTCCCAGCCACCGTTCGCTCCGGTTTTCGCGTTCAAGAATGGCCTCTGTAGGGAACGGACTCCGTGCCGTTCCGTGTAC
>DASVHB010000499.1:0-2476 GCA_036379195.1 Pirellulales bacterium | reverse complement strand
CTGTTTGCTCTGTAGGGAACGCCCTCTGTGGCGTTCCGCAGCAGGCGAAATGACCTCAATTCGCAGTTCACGGAACGCCACGGAGGGCGTTCCCTACAGACGTTTTGCGGTGGAATCATCCTTAACTTGATGCGTATGGGGCCGTGCGCAGCGAGCCCCACGTTTCGCCGAATTGAATGCTTTCGCGCGGCGCTGGCAAGATGGTGGGACTCGCTGCGCTCGGCCCACCTTACAAATTACCAACCACAATCTACTCCGCGGGCTCATACCAATCGCCGCGCAGCCAACGCACGAGCAGATCGAGGTTCTCGGGCGAAAGAATGTTGTTCTGGGGCTGATCGGCGTTGGCGGCAAAGAGGGGCATGCGGTCGTTATTGTCGCCGTAATAGCGCTCGTGCGCGGGATTGGCGATCATGCCGGTCAGCCAATCGTGAGAGCCATAGCCCGTCAGTTCGGGAGCGGTCATTGCGTCGGCATCGGCCGCGGGGTGAAAGTTGTGGCAGTTGGTGCAATCGGCGCCGCCGGCAATCAATTGGCGCCCGCGCTGGATCAGCTCGGCGTCGGCCCGGTCGGTCGCGCGTTGGCCGGGCAGTTGGGCCTCGGCCGACAGCGCCGCGGCAATCGCTTCCAACTCGGCTTTGTCTTTGGTGAGGTCGCCGGTGACAAAGCCCACCATTTCGCCGTCCTTGTGCGATGTGTTTCCAAAATAGTGCGGCCCGGCGATTTGCTCGGGATCGAGCAAGCCGCTGATCCATTGCCGGCTGGCGAAGCCGGTGAGATCGGGCGCCGACGGATCGTCCGGGGCGATGCCCGAATCGGCGTGCGTGTGGCAACTCGCGCAATACCGCGCAAACAGCCGCGGCCCTTGGGTCTTGGGATCTTGGCGCAGCACCGAGAGCATGCCGCCGGGAGGAATTCCCTCGGGGGCGCGAGCCAAGGTCACGGCGCGGTGCGCGTCGGCCTCGGCGCGCTCGACCGCGCGCAGATAGTTCTCCGAAGCCTCAAAGCGTTTCGCTTGCATCGAATCAGCCGCCTCATCGGCGGGCTTGCTCGAATAGAGCGCCATGCGATCGGCGCGCATGGCCTGCACGGTGAGTACCCCGATGCCGACTAGCAGCGCCACCAGCAGGGCGATATTGAAGCGATGCCCTAGTTTCCAGCGACCGACGAATGGCATCAGCGCCAGCACCAGCATCACCGCTCCTGGAATGATGATGGCGCCCACCAATTCGCCAAGCTCAGAGTTGTCTTGCCACTCGAAAAGCTTGAGAAACTGAAACAGGAAGAGAAAGTACCATTCGGGCCGGGCGGCCGAGTATTCGTTAGCTGGATCGGCCGGCGCCCCTAGCTCGGCGCCCAAGTAATCGCCCGGCGGCTGTCCCGCGTGGCCACCCTTCAGGGCGGGCCAAACAATGAGCAACAGCACAACGGCCAGCACGGCCAGACAGGCCACCGCGTCTTTGAGCACCTGGTCGGGCCAGAAGGTGGTGTCGGGCCGGCGATGCGGCAGCCGCGTGTGAATGCCGTGGCGGCGGAACAACGCGACGTGCAACACGAGAAAGAAGACCAGCAAGCCGGGCAACACGCCGGCGTGCAGCGCGAAGAAGCGGGTCAACGTATAGTGCCCGTAGTCGGCGCCGCCCACCACCAGCTTTTGCAGCGACGGGCCTGCCACCGGCACGATGCCCATCAGATTGGTGGCGACCCGCGTGGCCCAATAGCCTTTCTGGTCCCAGGGCAGCAAATAACCCGTGAGCGAAAGACCGAGCACAATTTGCATCAGAATCAGACCGAGCCAGAAGTTGACTTCACGCGGGGCGCGGTAAGCCCCATCGACCACCACTTGCAGCAGATGCAGCGCCAACAGCACCACCATGGCCTGCGCCATGAAGTGGTGCATGCCGCGCAGCAGCCAGCCGCCTTGCAGCTCGTGCTGGATATAAAACACGCTTTCCCAGGCAGTTTGCCCGCTGGGGCTGTAGCACATCCACAAGAACACGCCGGTGATGACTTGCACCGTGAACGCGAACACCAGCGTACTGCCCCACACGTAACGATAGCGCGAGCCGCCGGGAATGTGTTCAAACAGCGCGGCGTGAACCAGGTCGCGAATGCCGGTGCGGTCGTCGAGCCATTGCAGCAAGGCGTTCATGTCTTGGCGATTTGCTCCTTCTTGCCGGCATAATAGTCTACGTAGCGCACCCAGATTTCTTGCTCGTCGCCCGCCGGGCGAAGCTCGGTCGCCAGCGCATCGAGCGACCGCGGACTAGGGCCATGCTCGCATTGTCCTTCGAGATTAAACGAGCTGTCATGGCAAGGGCACTGATAGACGTTGCGCTTGCGATCGAAATTCACAAAGCAGCCGGCGTGCGGGCAGGTGGCGTTGAACGCCTCGATTTGCTCGACGCCCGGCGCTCGACGCAAATAGACCGCGCCAATGGCCTCATCGGGAAAACGGTTCCAGGCGTCCTGGCGA
>DASVHB010000498.1:0-8207 GCA_036379195.1 Pirellulales bacterium | reverse complement strand
ACGTCGGTCAGGCGGTTGCGACATCGGTCCGCGGGCCGACGCCGATGAAGTTGTAATAGACTAGGCTCGTGTACTGGCCCAGCGCGTTGTAGGCGAAATCGTTCGATTTGCAATGAGCCGCGGAATCGAATGGCGCTTTTCAGGGCGGTTGGCGGGTCAAATAGGCGTCGGTCGCGTCGACCGCCGGCAGCGTGCCGCGCTCGAAGAGAAACTGACGCCGCTCGACTGGTTCGTCGAAAACGACGTCGGCCAAATTGAACGAGATGAAGGGGCCTTCGCCCGTGGGCGACTTTTTGCCCGCAGTCTCGCGCACATATTCCACCCGGTACAGAAACAGGTCGTCGCGGCCCAACAGCACGAACACGCGGTCGGGCATCATCGGCGGCAGTTTGCTCAGGTCGGCGGGCTTGCCGGCCTCGATCTCGGCCTTTTGATCGGGCAACCAGTGTACCAGCATCGCCGGGTGCCAGTGGCCGCTGAGGGCATACACCCGCAGCTTTTCGGAACCCCGGTTGAGCGTCGCCTCGTTCACCGCGTCGTACTCAAACGAGCGCTCCAGCCCCAGCAGCAACTCGGCCAGCCCGCCGACGCCGATCATGGGCGTCGGCAGCCCCGACGTTTCCGCCCGCCGCTCGATCACGCGCCGCACCTCGACCCGGCTAAGGGTGGGCAAGCCGTCGGTCGAGCGCAAAGTCCAGAGCGATTCGCCGTCGCAGCGTTGCTGAACGAACGAGTCGGCCTGGTCGGCTTTGATTTTCAAGTCGAGCAGCAGCCAGCCGGTTCGCGCAGGCCCCTGCACATAACTGCCGCGAGCCAGCAATTCCTGGCCATAGAGGCGAACGGTCTGCGATAGCTCGGCGCTGACGCTTTTCCGGCGGGCCAGCGCTTCGGCGGCGCGGGCCAGCAGCCGCTGAGCCTGGGCGTCGGCGTCAACGCGCGGCGGCGCGGTTTGGGCATGAACGGTCGAACGCCCCTGTCCGGCGCTGGGGCGAAACACCATCAGCCAGGCCGCGCCGCCCAGCAAAACCCCGCTAAAACAGGCGATTGTAAAATTGGGCAACCATCTTGCCATCTTAGGGTTCTGCTGGATTTGCCAAAGATTCCTGTTCTGACAAACCGACGAATTGTCAGGGGAATTATAGGGACCGAGGGGGAATCCATGAAATACCGATTGGCTTTAGCGGGCGCTCTGGCCCTGGCGGGCTGCAAGGCGCCGTTCACCAGCAATTTGCCTCCCGCGGAGCAGATCATGCATCCAGGTCCCGGCGTCGATGGTCCCGGGCCAGGTGTCATGATGCTTGGCAATCCGGCGCCGCTGCCGCCTTCGGCCGCGGCGGCCTCGCAGATTTTGTTCACCGGGCCCGAGGGAATGATTATCACCTGGGACGCCTCGGCCCCCGGACAGTTCGATTCGGAGCCGTTGGTGGCTCCGGCGCGATACAACTTTCCCCAGGGCGCGATTTATCGCCTCAAGCTGACCAACATACCGGGCCGCGAAGGCATCGAGCTGTATCCCACGCTCGAAGTGGCGCCGCCGCTGCCGCGCACCGACGCCTACCTGGCCCACAACGGCGTGCCGGTGCAATTCACCGAAGAAGATTTCGATCAGGTTCAGTCGGGCAACTTTGTGACCAAGGTGATTTATCTGCCCGATCCAGATTTCCAGGAACTGGCCCTGGCCGGCGTCGAAACGCTGGTCAGCACGCGGCTCGATCCGGGACTCGATCCGATTGTCGAGGCCGACCGCCGCGGCGCCATCTTGGCGATTATTCGCGTCGGCAACAAAGATCTGCAGGTAGGCGGGCAAGACCAGATGATGGGCGCGCCGGGCATGATGCCGCCGGGTATGGTGCCGCCGGGCGCCATGGGCCCCGGTTACTGCGGCCCAGGCCAAGCGCCTCCGCAGTTTCTAGCCGGCGTCACCGCGCCGCAATATGGCATGCCGATGTCGGGTACGCCTATCGGTTTGCCCGGCCCGCCGCACGTGCCGTTGGGAATTCCCGCCGGTCTGCAGCGCCACACCATCAAGAACCACACCCGCATTCACATTCCGAAGCCGACCGAAAAGATCGGCATCCACGTGAAGCAGACACCGGGCATGAGCTATCCCAAGCCCGCCCGACACATCTACGTTCACGAGCGTGCCCGCGCCACCTGGCTCAACTTTATGATGCCGTGGAAGCGGCACCACGAGAAGGTGGGCACCAACCAGGCGGCCGCGCCTGCGGGTGAATGCGTCGATGGGCAGTGCATCGACGGAGCGCCGACCGAGGCGATGTAGAACGACTCTACGCAAGCGAACGATTTCTCCATGACAATGGTCCGACAGCTCCGCTGGCCCGCCGTCGGGCAGATCGACGGCAGGTTTTGGGTTGCACGTACCGTGGCCGTGGCACTCTGGGCCTGTCTGGCGACCGCACCGGTCGCTCGCGGACAAGATCCGGGCGTGCACTATCGGCACGGCGGCATGGCGCCCCCGGGAGCGATTGGAAATGTGCAACTTCAGCGGGGCGGACCATTGCCTGGATATTTTCAACCGGTTGAAATCCGTGCGCCGCGAGGCGCACAGATTTCGATGGCGGTGGCCGGCGACTTCGATGCCCCGCAGGCTACTCCCTTACGCATCGGGCTGTTGATCGCTCCGGTCTATCGGATCAAAGTCTCGAATCTGCCTGGCCGCGAGGGCGAAGAGGTCTTTCCCACAATCGAGCTGATCGACCGGCTCTATCCGCCGCGCGGCCAGGAACGGCGATTTCCGGTGCCGATCGAGTTGACCGAGGAAGACCTGCAACTGGCCTTGGACGGCAAATATGTGACGCGGGTCATTTATTTAGAAGATCCCGCCATGGCTCTGCCGATCGCGCAGCGGGCCGATCAGCAAGAATGGTTCGACGCGGGACCAGGCGTCAATCCGGTGCAAGAGGCTGATCGCTGGGGACGGCCGCTGGCAATTCTGCGCATGGGTGGACGCGTGCCCGATGGCCGCGGCGGCCCCGACATGACCTTTCTGGGCGGCTGTCCGCCGTTCACGTTTTTTCGACCGTGGGAGCCTGGCGAACCGCCCGCCGCGTTGCATCCCGACGTCTTTGCCGCGGGCCCCGCCAGCGGGCGGGCGCCGCTGGCCATGGCCGGGCGTGCTCCGGTAGCCCCGGCCCTCGTGGCCCGCGGTAGGCAGCGAACGGCGACCAAGGCGGCCATGCCCGCCGCGTTTCGCCGGCTTTGGCCGGCGGGAGGTCGGCGTTAGTGCGAGCGAAAATCCAAAATCCAAAAAGCTGGCGCCATCGGGGTGTCGTCGCGCTGGCGACGTTGCTCCTTTGCTCGTGCCGCGCGCCATGGTCGCTCAATCCGTTTTCCAAAGCCGGCAAATCAAACGCCGCCGCAGACACGCTACCGCCCACGGCCTACACCGGCGAACCACCGGGGTACCTGGCCGGCGCGCCAGCGCCGCCAGGTCTGCCGCTGCCGTACAACGTGGCTGGGCCGTGGTCGCCGCCGGGCATCTCGCGTCCCTGGCCGCCCATGGAATATCTGCGCGACGGCGGCGACCGGGGCGCGCCCGTGGCTGTCTCGCCCAACTGGGAAGTCTACGGACTCGATCTGGAAGACACCGTGGCACACTACGACACGCGCGACGGCCACACCATGGTGCAGCCGTCGAACGAAGTTCACGTCTATGCGCCGCGGTTCGGCGCGGTGCGCGTCGTCAGCCGGATCGCCGCCAACGAGCAGATTCATCAGGCGGTGGGCGTCAACGCTCCCGAGGGCCTGGCTCGGCAGCAGCGTGTCGCCGTGCCTGGCACCACGTTGCAGCGATTGCAGGCCCGCGGCGAATTAGGCACGCGCATCGCCGGCGCTTACCGCACGCGGCAAGGCGACGGCGCTTTGTCTACGTCGCTGAAGGCCAAAGGTTTTCAAGACACCTTCTTGCCGTTTGAAAACCTGTCGGCAATTCGCGACGGCGGCTATCAGCAGTCGGAAAAGGCCCGGTTGACCGAAGGCGTGCAAGCGGCGTTGGCTTGGTCGCACGATCTGGCGGTACAAGTCGCCATCGATCATCAAGCGGCCATTGCCCACACGCAAAACGAGCGCACGGAAGAGGTCTTTACCGTCAAAGACCTGCGCAATTCGCCGCGGCTGCGGTTGATCAAAGTGGCCTCGACGCAGACGGCTCAGCCCGGCGAAACGATCGACTTCACGCTGCGGTTTGACAACGTGGGCGATCAGGTGCTGGGCAATATCGTGCTGGTCGACAATCTCACCACGCGGCTGGCATACGAGCCCGGCAGCGCGCAATCGAGCGTGCCCTCGCAGTTCAGCACCGAGTTCAACGAAGCCGAATCGCTGGTGCTGCGGTGGGAAATCGACGAGCCGATCGAGCCGGGCGAAGGCGGCATCGTTCGCTTCCGCTGCAAGGTGCGCTAAGCCGTAGCGGACCGTACAAGTCTGGCTGGTCTTGGTAGGCACTCTAATTGGTTTTGATGAGCAAAACCGGTATTTCTTACGTTACACGTCTGTCGGGAACGCCCTCCGTGGCGTTCCGCGAGCCGCCGATCGACGCCGTCCTTCCGCTGCGACGCGCTCGGCCCACCCTACCTCGCTGCGACACGCCAAACGAGTGCCAGCTTGAACAGCGGTGGCGCATCGGCTACCGTGACTTGAAGAATGAACTGGCGCTTGGTAAACCGAGGTTCGACGTTTGGGATCATTGCCATCCTAGCGTCGTGCGCCGCCTTCGCCGCCGATGATCCTGCGGCTGGCCTATCTGCCGCGCGTCGTTTGCTGCTCACCGGTAAACACGCCGAGGCAGTCGACGCTTATCAGCAGCTTTCGCAGGCAGAACCAGTCGAAGCCGCGCTCGGCCTCGCCCGTTGCCAGCTCAGTCAAGGCAAGCTGGATGACGCGATCGCCACGCTGCGAACCGCGCTGAACGAGCAGCAGCAATCCGCGGCCTTACACGGTGAACTCGCGGGCATTCGCTTCGCCCGCGGCGAGCACGAAGCCGCCCAAAAACAGGTCGAAGCGGCGCTGGCCCTCGACGACTCTTCGCTAGCCGCGCGCTGGTGGCAAGCCGAACTGTTGCGCACCCGCGGTGAGCTGGAAGCCGCCGATGGCGCCTACAAATGGTTTGTCGATTACTACAACCACAACGACGTGAAGAGCGCCGACGATCTGCACTATATCGGGCAGGCGGCGGCGCAATACGCGCGCTGGCATCGGCTGAGCGGTCAGTTTTCGTTTCTGGTCAACGAGCTTTATCCCGACGCGATCAAGGCCGACGGCGATTATTGGCCGGCGCATTATGAATCGGGGCTGCTGTTTGCCGAGAAGTACAATCAGCCCGAAGCGCTGCGCGAGTTTTCCGCCGCCTTGGCGATCAACCCCAATGCGGCCGAGGTGTACGCCGCGTTGGCGGCCCTGGAGTTGCAAGACTACAAACTCGACGAAGCGCGCCGGCATGTCGAACGCGCGTTGGAAATCAATCCGCAATTATTGGCCGGACATCAGTTGCAAGCCGACTTGCATTTGGTCAACTTTCAGGCTCGTGAAGCCATCGAAGTGTTGCAGGCGGCGCGCCGGCTGAATCCGCTTGACGAACAGACGCTCGGCCGCCAGGCGGCGGCCTATGCAGTGATCGATGGTCTGCCCGAGGAGGTTGCCGGCACGCGGTTGGGCGGCATCGTGAGCGAAGTCATCGAGCGCAACGCCCACGCGGGCGAGTTTTTTTACACGTTGGCCGCCGGGCTCGATCTTTCGCGGCGGTTTCCCGCGGCGGCGCGCTATTATCGCGAGTCGCTGGAGCGGATGCCTCAGCTCACCGCCCCGCGCGGCGCGCTGGCCATGATGCAACTGCGGCTGGGCGACGAGGCCGACGCCCGGCCGCTGCTCGAAGAATCGCTCAAAGTCGATCCGTTCAACGTGCGTGTCAACAACAGCCTGAAAGTGCTGGAAGTGCTCGATGGCTACGCGGTGCTGGAAACCGAGCATTTCGTGCTCAAGTTCGATCGCGGCCACGACGAGCTGTTGGCCCGTTACGCCAGCCGCTATCTGGAAGACGAAGTATATCCGGCGCTGGTCGAAAAGTTCGGTTACACGCCGCCGCAAAAGTCGCTGTTCGAGATTTTTTCGCGGGCACGCAGCACCGACGCGCACGGCTGGTTCAGTGCCCGCATGGTGGGTTTGCCCTATATCGGCACGGTAGGCGCCTGCGCCGGCAAGATGGTGGCCCTCACCAGCCCCAATGAACTGCGGAAAAAATTCAATTGGGGACGCGTGCTGCGGCATGAGTTTGTGCACGTGCTCAATTTGCAGCAGACCGACTTCAATGTGCCGCATTGGTTTACCGAGGCGCTGGCGGTCGAGACCGAGGGATATGCGCGTCCGCAGAAGTGGAACGAGTTGCTGCGTGCTCGCGTGCCCAAGGGCGAGCTGTTCGATCTCGATACGATCAACCTGGGGTTTGTCCGTCCGGCGAGCAGCCTGGAGTGGCAACTGGCCTACTGCCAGGCACAGCTTTACGCCCAATATATGCTGCATATTTACGGCGACGACGCGCTGGCCCGGATGCTGTCCGCCTATTCCGATAATCTCGAAACGAAGGCGGCGCTGCGTCGCGCGTTGGGCGTCGAGCAGGCGGAGTTCGAGCGGGGATATCGCAAATACCTCGAACAGATTGCCGCCGAGCTTGCGCCGCGGGAACAAGCCGCCGAGCTGGCCCGGCAGGCGGCCGCCAAACTGCAAGAAAAGCAGTATGGCGAGGCTGCCGAGTTGTTCGAGCAGGCGGTGCGGCTCGAGCCGCACAGCTTGCAATGGTCGAAGCTGCTAGCCAAGCTGTATCTAAAGAGCGGCGAGGACGACAAGCTGGCGGAAGTGCTGCGGCGGCTGGCCGAGGCCGATCCCGACGATTTCGTGGTGCGCAAAAAGCTGGGCCAGTTGGCGCTGGCCGGTCGCCGGTTTGCCGAAGCCGCGGGGTGGTGTTCCGCCGCCAACCAGATCGACGTGATGGACGCGCTGGTGCACCGCATGTGGGGCGACGCGCTGATGGGTGAAGGAAAGTTGTTGCAGGCAGTCGAAGAATATGAAGTTGCGGTGCGGCTCGATGCCGACGATCCGTCGCTGCGTCTCGATTTGGCCAAGGCCTGGCTGGCTGCCGGCCGGCCACCCAAGGCCTCGGCCGCGCTGAAGGAACTGTTGAAGCGCTCGCCCAACCACGCCGAAGCCCAAGCCTTGCTGGAAACGCTCGATGAATGACGCGACCGATTTGCCTCGCTCCGCGGCCCACCAGGTGGGCGATTTGACCCTCAGGCAGTTCCAGCAGCTCATCCGCGAGATGTACTTCGAGAAAGATCTCGCTCGCGGCGTCGACGGCACCTTTATGTGGCTCATGGAAGAGGTGGGCGAACTGGCCAGCGCGTTGCGCAACGGCACGCACGACGAGCGATTGGGTGAGTTTGCCGACGTCTTGGCCTGGTTGACCACCATCGCCAACGTGGTCGACGTCGATCTGACGGAAGCCGTCATGCGCAAATACGGTTTGGGTTGCCCCGGCTGCGGCCAGGTCGTTTGCACTTGTGCCGACGCCGAGAAACCATGACGCCACTAATTAGCCGATTCGCGGCCGTCGTTGTTTGCCTGGTTGGTGCTGGGCTGGGGCAAGCGTGCGCCGCTGCACCTCCCTCCAGCGCCCGCCCGACGATCGAACGTGTGCGCGTCGGCTTCGAGGGGCACTATCGCGTGGGTTTTTGGACGCCGGTCGAAGTGGTTGTGCGTGGCGGCGCAGAAGCCGCGAACGCCAGGCTGACGCTTTCCGCTCCCGATGGCGACGGTGTTCGGGCGCGGTTTGTGACGGAAAGCTTTGGCCTTGACCGCGGCGAAGAGCGCAGCGTGACGGCTTACGTCAAGTTTGGCCGCGCGGAAGGCACGCTATCGGCGACGCTGGCCGACGATCGGCAAACGTTCGACGAGCGGCAATTTACCGCCGGCGAAAAAAACGCCGACGCGGTTTTTCATGCGGCGTACCCATCGACGCAGGCCATGGTGCTCGAACTCGGCGAGCCCATCGGCCTGGAGCAGGCGATCGGTCGGCCATCGAAAGCAGCCGACGGCGTCAACGTCGTACACCTTGGCGATGCGGAAGCGTTGCCCGACGAATGGCTCGGCTTCGATGGCGTCGATACCTTGGTGATCTCGCGTTCTCCGCCGCATGTCGA
>DASVHB010000497.1:0-2612 GCA_036379195.1 Pirellulales bacterium | reverse complement strand
AGCGAGTCCCACTTTTTGCCGCGTGATTGTTGCCGTGCCGAGTCGCCACCAGAAGGTGGGACTCGCTGCGCTCGGCCCACCCTACAGCCGTACGCAGGCGGTGACCTGTCTTGAAGTTAAAGCCGATCAAAACCATCGCCCGATCGTGCGGCCAAAACTCGTTGGCCCGCCATCAGTCGATATTGAACCGGCGCTCGCGGACAGCCAAGGCGCCGACGGTGTTGGCGTACTGCCGCCAGTGCCGTTCTAGCTCGGCGACGCCGTTGAGGTGGTAGATGTCGCGGAGGGCTTGCTCATAGCCGCGCTCGACGCCCCTCCGCACGAATTGCACAAACTGCTCCGGTGTGCCGCGCTCGACCAAATACTGCACCAGGCTCACGCTCTGACCATAAAACGCCGCGTGGCGATCGGGCGACGGGTAATCGTCCATGGCGAGCAACTCGATCAACCGAAAGCTGCCGCGTTGCGATTGGGCCAGCCACAGGTCGCGCAGATGCGCGTCTTGCTTGCCCGAGGGATCGGCCATCACCGCCATGCCTTCGTCGGCCCAGGCCGGCAAACGGCTGCCGGGGAAAAGATCGGCCAATACCAGGTGGGTCAGCTCGTGCGCCAGCACGCCGTCGAACCAACCCGCCTGATCGGCACGGATGTCGATCCGCCGAGTGGTGATGGTATCGCCGGTCACGTCAATCACACTGCTGCCGAGCGTCTGGCCTCCGCCGGGCACCGCGCGCAGATAGGCCGCCGCCGTGCCGTGCAGCACAATATCGCACTTGGGTTGCCAGTCGTTGCCAGCGGCTGGCTTGCCCGACCATTTTACCGTCAACCGTTCGCGCAGTTCTTCGGCGGCCTGAAGCGTTTTCGCCGTCAACGAAAGTTTGCCACGCGAACAGAAACGGAAATTTGCCGTCTCGATGATGTTCCAGCCGCCGACGACCTGGTGGCAAGGTTCGCTGGCGGATGCTACCGAGGCGGTGCTAGCGCTCGTGAAGATTGCCCCGCTGACGGTCAGCGCCCAGCAGAAAACTCGAAGTGACATCATGCCTGCCAGCCGAACAAAAGTAGGGTCGGTGGCCGATGCCATGACGGCCACTCGGCAGGAGCTAATTTCAATAAGCGTGCCGAGAGGCCAGGCAGTGCGCCTCGCCAAAACGCCGCACAACGCAACGTATTATAAGCATGCCACTTAGGCGTTTCCGTTTCGGGCGCAAAGGCTGCGCACGTCCCTGCCCGCCGGGGCGATGCTGCCAGATTCGCAGGCACCGATTGCGAAAGGAACGGGCGTTCAGAAGTTGCCGGTTTGCGCCAAGAATGTCCCTACCGCTTCGACGTCTCAGGCGGGGGTACTCTCACTTGGCGCGCGGCTCGGCGCCGGCCAACTCTTGCTCGGCGAGCGGGGGCAGCGACTTCGGCCATGCCCCCCGGTAACGCACGTTGCGGACGCGGGCCTCAGTCTGGCCGGCGTCGTGATACAGCCCGAACGTGCGCTGGTTGGTCGGCTCCAGCACGCGTTGATAAACTTCGGCATCGTTCAGGCGCAACGTCACCGTGTCGCCCCGCAGGGCCAGCCGTACCTGGTTCCACTCGCGCTGCTTCAGCGGCAATGCCGAAGGCCCACGGCGGTTTGCGGCCTCGGTAGCTCGGTTGTCGGGCGGCAGACCGCTGCGATCGTATTGGGCATCGGTCAGCCAATGAATATCGACGCCCGATGGCTCGATCAGAAAGGCCAGGCGGTCGATGGCCGGCGCGACCGTCGCCTCGCCCGGCTGATAATAAAACTCGAAGTCGATCTCACCGTCTTCAAACATCGGGCGGTGATATTGCAACAAGCTTTGGCGGGCGATGGCCTCGCCCACCTCGGCGATTTTGCGGCCGAAAATCTCTTCGCCCCGCTTCTCCCAACTCGCCTGTTCGCCGCCGACCGATTCGCCATAATACTCGGCCAACCACGATTCGAGGTTGGCGCTCGCCGAGAGGCGCAGCTCGTCGGGCACCTCGGGCGAGCCGGTGATGCGCACGTTGCGGGCTTCGCTGTTGTACGGTCCCCAGGTGCGAAATGCCAACCAAGGATCGGGTTCGACGGGCAGGCGCTCGCTGAAGATCTGCCGACCGTTGACAACTGCCGTGTATTGGCCGTCTTTGACTTGCAGCCGATAGCGATAAAAGTCGCCGAGCTCGTCGAAGGGCGGATCAATCACGCCGTTGGGCCGGCCGCGCTCGAAGTTCCATAGCGAGTAACTCTTGCGATCGTAAATGAGACCGAATCGCAAAGCGGCATAAGTGGTTTCGATTTCGCGCCAGCCAAACGTGCTTAGCTCGGCCTCCAATTCGAAGTTGCCTCGCAGCGGAACCGCGAAATAAACATAGTCGCTTTCGTGCCCCGCGTAGTGCGCCAGCCCACTGGCCCGCGGTTGCCAGTGCGCGAGCGGTTGCCCGCCCCCGCGGCTGGCGGCAGTCGCATGAGTGGCTTCTTGCCACTGCTTCAGCGTGAGCGGCCGACCGAATGGCACGTTTCCGTCGGGCGCCGAAGCTAGCAAGGCACGGGCGCGCGTGTGGCGAGCGATGCGTTCCCAGCGCACGCCCGCCGGTTGACTCGCATCGGCGACCTGATT
>DASVHB010000496.1:0-5410 GCA_036379195.1 Pirellulales bacterium | reverse complement strand
CGGTGCGCTGCTGGGGAATCAGCGATTGAATGTCAAAACCCATCTTGGTCAGTTCGCTCAATTGGTTGTTCAGCGAACGCACTTCGTGCAGCTCAACGATCGTCAGCCGCGAGGGCGCATGCCCGTTGGTCGGCTGGCCGTTGCCGCCGGGCGTGTGGGCGGGATGATCGGTCACAGCCAACTCGCCGCCGGTCGCTTCTTCTTGCGATTTGACGGTCACCGGGTCTTGCCGGGAGGCGTGCTGCCGCGCGGGCCAGGTTGTCAGGCCACCGCGAACGCGCCTACGATCCATTTGAAGGACGATGCGCCAGGTGGGCGTAGATCACAGCAATGACTGCAATGAGGCAAGGGCATTGAACTGGACATCTACGACAACACGGGGCGTCACCTAGGAGATCTGCGACTCGGCCGCGGCACCATCGAGTGGTGCAAGGGGCGGACACGTAGCGGCAATGGCGCAAAAGTCTCGTGGGATAAACTGATCAACTGGCTTGAAGGCCAGTGATTACGCACTCCAGACCAAAAACTCTTCGGGCGTCAGGGCCGCGATGGCGGCGACACGCCGGAGCTCCGCGGCAGTCAGCGGCGTTGGTCCGGCGCGAAGCGCCTTGTGGATTTTCATCTGCCGGTCCATGAATTCGAGTCCGTGGAAATCATTTGAAACGACGTAGCCAATCACGCCGCCATCGTCTTCCAACTTAATGTCCTCCACGGCAAACGATCCTTCGAGGATGTGCGCTACTTTTTCGACCAGGTCCATAAAAAGGCTCCTCTGGTGATGATTTCTTGTGCGGCATTTTGAAGCCGCAGCGAAGCACCCTTGAGAATGTTTCCCTTTCGTTGCTCATAAAGCCGCATTTTCACCACTCTCGACCGCGCGAGCGCATCGGGCGCGTATCGCAGGTCATTCGTCCACAACAATACGATGTGGTTCATGATCCCCTGAAATCTTGCGACCTGATCCAAAATCGTCGCGGGCGACAAGCCTTTGGATTGAAGATGCTCCTCGTTCAATTGGAGCAAGCCGCTTTCACGGAAAAGTCGCAGCAGATCGTGCCGGCCCTCGAACGACTGGTCTTTTTTCCAACGGAACGCTCGCAGCATCGACTCAACCGCCAATCCCGACGTGTACATGGCCAGAGCATAGCTGTCGCCGGCACGGTAGATCAAATTCGCTTGCCGAATGCGTTCCAATGCCGCGTGAAAATAATGTTCCGCGCTGATCTGCATGTGCCTCCGAACCTATTGTACTCGGCTGGATTGAGTCGTGTCCACTTGATGAAGCTTACCTAAACGTCCAAGTTCCGCACTTCCAAGGCGTGCTTCTCGATAAACTCGCGCCTGGGTTCCACCTTGTCGCCCATGAGAATGCGAAACAGATCGTCGGCGGCGCTGGCGTCTTCCATGCGCACTTGCGACATCGTGCGGTGGGCAGGGTCGAGCGTGGTGTCGCGCAGCTCTTCGGCGTCCATCTCGCCCAGACCCTTGAAGCGCGTGATCTGCAGACCCTTTTCGCCGGCAGAACGCACCGCCGCCAACAGGCCGCGCAGGTCTTCCAGCCCGATCACGTTGTCGCCGCGGCGCAGCTTGTAGCGCGGCTCTTGCAGCCCGGTGCGCTGCTGGGGAATCAGCGATTGAATGTCAAAACCCATCTTGGTCAGTTCGCTCAATTGGTTGTTCAGCGAACGCACTTCGTGCAGCTCAACAATCGTCAGCCGCGAGGGCGCATGCCCGTTGGTCGGCTGGCCGTTGCCGCCGGGCGTGTGGGCGGGATGATCGGTCACAGCCAACTCGCCGCCTGTCGCTTCTTCTTGCGATTTGACGAACGCATCGAGCTCTTCGCGCGTGGTGAACCAGCGTTCGTGCGTGCCGACAAACACGTGATACACCGGCAGCCGTTTGGTCACGGGATCTTGGCGAAGGGCGTGCTGCCGCAGGCTGATGCCGCGCCGCTCCAGCGCGATCAGCGAGTCTTCCATCGCCGACAGCACGGTGCAGAGCCGCTTCATCTCGTCGCCTTCGATAAGGCGGTCGTCGCCCGGCTCGAAGACGCCCTCGGCCAGGCCCATTTCCAAGAGCTGGGCCTTCATCTCTTCTTCGGTCTGCACGTAATACGATTTTTTCTTGGCCCGCACACGGAACAACGGCGGCTGGGCCACATACACGTAGCCGCCCGCGATCAGCGGATACATCTGCCGGTAGAAAAACGTGAGCAGCAGCGTGCGAATGTGCGAGCCGTCGACGTCGGCGTCGGTCATGATGACGATCTTGTTATAGCGGCGTTTTTCGAGGTCGATTTCTTCGCCGATGCCAATGCCGATGGCCGAGATCATGCTGCGCACTTCCGCGTTCTCCAGCACTTTGTCTTCGCGGCTTTTGAAGGCGTTGATAATCTTGCCGCGCAAAGGCAAGATGGCCTGATATTCGCGCAGGCGGCCGTTTTCGGCGGTGCCGCCGGCGCTATCGCCCTCGACCAGGTACAGCTCGCACTTTTCGACGTCGCGGCTGGTGCAGTCGCGCAGCTTGCCGGGCAGGCCGCCGCCGGAGAGCGCCCCCTTGCGGTCGCGCACCATCTGGCGGGCCTTGCGGGCGCTTTCGCGGGCCTCGGCCGCCAGCAAACCTTTTTGGGCAATGATCTTGGCCGCTTTGGGGTTTTCTTCCAGATAGCGGCCAAACGCATCGCCCACCGCCGAATTGACCAGCCCCTCGACCTCGCCGTTGCCCAGCTTGGTTTTGGTCTGGCCCTCGAACTGCGGCTCGGGCACGCGCAGCGAGATGACCGCCGTCAGCCCTTCGCGGAAATCGTCGCCCGACGGCACCAGGTCTTTGAAGATGCCTTCCTTCTTGCCGTAGGCGTTCAGGGTGCGCGTCAGGGCCGAACGAAAGCCCGAGACGTGCGTGCCGCCTTCGATGGTGTTGATGTTGTTGACGAAGCTCGAAACGTTCTCGGTGTATTCGCTGGAGTATTGCATGGCCACTTCCAGCCCGACGCCCTCGAACTCGCCGGAGATATAGATCACGTCGGGGTGGGCCGCCTCAGTGGCGCGGTTCAAATACTCGACAAAGGCGATGATGCCGCGCTCGTACTGAAACACGTCGCCCTCGCCGGTGCGCAGATCTTTGAAAGAGATCTTCACGCCGCGGTTGAGAAACGCCAGCTCTTGCAGCCGTTTGTGCAGCGTATTGTAGTTGAACTTGATGTTGGGAAAGATGAGCGGGTCGGGCTTGAAGGTGGTTTTGGTGCCGCGCTTGTCGGTGCTGCCGATGCGGCGGACGTCGGCGGTGGGTTGGCCGCGCTCATACTCTTGCTGAAAGACGTGCCCGTCGCGGCGGACCTCGACTTCGCACCACTCAGAAAGGAAATTGACCACGGTCACGCCGACGCCGTGCAAGCCGCCGGAGGTTTGATAGGCCCCTTTGGAAAACTTGCCGCCGAACTTGAGCACGGTCATCACGCCTTGCAGCGTCGAGAAGCCCAGGTCGGGGTGGGTCTCGACGGGGATGCCGCGGCCGTCGTCTTCGACCGTTACCGAGCCGTCGGTGTTGATGGTCACCTGAACATTTTTGGCATGACCGGCCATCGCCTCGTCGATCGAGTTATCGACGACTTCATACACCAGGTGGTGCAGCCCGCGCACGGTGGTATCGCCGATGTACATGCTCGGCCGCTCGCGCACGTGCTCCAGGTCGCTGAGGTGTTCGAGTTGCTCGGCGCCGTAGTCGCCCTCGATCTTGCGATACTCGGGCATGTCGGGCGAAGCCGGCTCGGGCGTGCGGCTGGGGTCGTCGGCGGGGTTGGGTGTAGCTTCGGTCATCGGAATCGGTGAATCGGTGAGTTATGTACGGTAGTGGTTGCGAAGCGTCTGTAGGGAACACCCCTCTGTGGCGTTCCGCGAATCGCGAGCAATGGCTCCATTTGTCATCTATCAAAACGCCAGGGAAGGTGTTCCCGGGCGTCGGTGGGCATTGCCCACCATTCGATTTTTTGGCCGGACATCATCCAACCAAAGGTCTCATCGCGGCGTCGTTTGGCCTGCACGGAACGCCACGGAGGGCGTTCCCTACAGACGTTTTGCCGTTGTTTTTACGCGATCGGTCCCACGCGGAAGCGGAGGTTGGCAATCCGTTCGTCGGGCAGCAAGCGGCCCAACCGCCCGAGTATCGTCTCCTTCTGAAAGGTTAGCTCTTGCAACAGCACCGAGTTGGCCACGGTCACCTCCAAAGCGCCGCGGCGCACCGTGCCCACGCGGCTCTGTTTGGCGAGCATTTCGCCGGCCGCCTCGGCCCAGGCCTGCTCGTAGGCGTTGGCCGCCTGCGGACGCGCGTAACCGCGGCGGGCCAGCAGTTCGGCCAGCACGTCGCCCATTTTTTGTGGGCGGCGGTTTTGTCGTTCGGGTTTGGGCATGTTTTAAAACGGTGCGGTTTTATCAATCCGGCTGTTTTCACCCTCGACGTCTGTAGGGAACGACCTCTGTGGCGTTCCGCGATCTGCTGGCAGCGCCCCCATTTGTCCTCGATCCGAACGCCACGCATGGTTTTCCCGGGCGTAGGGTGGGCATTGCTCACACTCCATTCTCGTAGCCGCAAACCACCCAACCATTGCCCTCATCGCTACGTCGTTTGGCCTGCACGGAACGGCACGGAGTCCGTTCCCTACAGAGGTTATCTCTCCCGGGCCAGTGGCATGATGACATAGCCGTAGCCGTCGTCGGTGCTGCAGACGGCGGCGCTCTCGGCGTCTTTCAATTCCAACGTGAAATTCTTTTCGGGATCGAGCACTTTCAAAAAGTCGATCAGATAACGCGGGTCGAGCGTGATGACTATCGGGGCGCCTTCATAAGCCACCGGCAGTTCGACGCGCGACTGCCCGACCGTGGCCGAGCGGCCCGAGAGCACTAGCTTGCCGTCGGCGAAACTGAAATCGACGCCGCGGCTTTCCTCGTCGGTCACGATGGCCGCCTGCCGCACCGCCGAGTGCAGCGGGCCGACCACCAGCTCGATCTTGGTCGCATCGACGCGGCGGGGAAACACGTCGCGCCACTTGGGAAACCGCCCCTCGACCAACCGCGAGTAGAAGGTGGTGCGCGGCGTCTTCACCAGCACGTCGTTGGCCCGCGCGGCCAACTGCACCTCGGCATCGCCATCGACCAAGGCCCGTTCGATGAAGTGCATGGCCTTGGTGGGAATGATCGTGGTGTTGTCGCCGGTTTGATGCCCCGAGACGCCCTTGGCCGGACCTTCCATCATGGCCAGCCGGCGGCCGTCGGTGCCCACGGCCACCACTTTGTCGGCGGTCAGCTCGATGAGCACTCCGCCCAAGGCATAGCGGCTGCTTTCCACATCGGTGGCAAACACCGTGCGGCGGATCAGCTCGCGCAGAAACCGGGCGGGCAACTCGTGATACTTCGAC
>DASVHB010000495.1:0-12729 GCA_036379195.1 Pirellulales bacterium | reverse complement strand
AAACGTTCGATCCCAAGCCAGACGCTCCTCAGGGCATTCGCGGCGAATATCAAACGATCGCCACCGCGACGCCCGGAATTTTCGTAGGCGAGTACCTGCCGCGGGTAGCCCAGATCATGGACCGGCTGGCCTTGGTGCGGTCGATGCACCATCCGATGCGCAACCACAACTCCGCTGCCGCCGAGGCACTGACCGGCCGCACGCCGGCGGGCGGCGATCTGGAACTGCTGGCCGACGAGGCCCGCTCGTTTCCCACGCTGGGTTCGTCGGTCAGCTTGGGACTCGGTCCGCGCGGCCACGTGTTGCCGTATGTGGCGCTGCCTTATACCATTTACAACGTCGTGCAGTTGCCGGGACAGACGGCAGGGTTTTTGGGAGGCGCGTTCGAGCGGTTCCAAGTGACGGGCAATCCGAACGATCCCGGCTTTCGCGTATCGTCGCTCGAGCCGCCGGCCAATCGCCAGCCGCCCGAAATGGCCGCGCGGCAGCGGCTCTTGCAGACGCTCGATGCCTTGCCCGGGGCCGGGCCTTTATCGGAAATGCGACTGTATCAGCGGCGCGCTTTGCAGCTTGTCTTGTCCGACACGGTGCGCAGCAGTTTCGAGCTAGAGCGCGAAAGCCCGCAACTTCGCGATCGCTATGGCCGGCATCTGCTTGGCCAGAGCTTGCTGCTTGCGCGGCGGCTGGTTGAAAGCGGCGTCAATTTTGTGACGGTGTTTGATGGCGAGCGAAACGGCCAGGACGCCAACTGGGACAGCCATCAAACGATTTTTCCGCGACATCGTCAGTTGATTCCGCCCGCCGATCAAGGGTTTTCGGCATTGATCGAAGACCTGGAAGCGCGCGGCCTGCTCGAGTCGACGTTGGTCGTGGCGATGGGCGAATTCGGTCGCACACCCAAAATCAACGGCAGCGCCGGGCGCGATCATTGGCCCGACTGCTATTCGCTGGTGCTGGCGGGCGGCGGAGTCCGTGGCGGCGCAGTCTACGGCGCCAGCGACAAAATCGGAGCATATCCGGATCGCGACCCCGTCACGCCCGCCGACTTGACGGCCACGATTCTTTGGCGATTCGGAATCGATCCGAAGATGGAAATACGCGATCCCACCAATCGTCCGTTCCGACTATCGGACGGGGCTCCGCTGGAGGCGCTGTTCGGGTAGTTAGCCGAAACGGAATTGCTGGGCCTCAGAGTTCGCAAGCGGGAAAGGGTTCAGGGTTCAGAGCTTTTGTGAACGCGTTTCGGCTTGGTGCTACCGTTCGATGTTCACCAGTATGCTGACCCCGACCCCCGACCCCTGAATCGCGACCCCTAATACGTCAATCCCGCCCTAAACAGCACCGTGTCGCTGGGATGCGCCCGCGGCGTACCGCTGCGATAGATAATGTGGCGATCGAACACATAGCCGATCTCGGCGTTGCCCTTGACGCCGCTGAGCGCGAACCATTCAAAGCCGAACAACGCGCGCAGATCGTTCAATTCCATCACGTCGCTGGCCCCGTTGGCGCGGCGAATGGTCCACTTGCCGCCGCCGTATTCGCCGGCCACATAGCCCCACACATCGGTGTTGCCGATCGTAAACAGCCGCTGCGAGAGCTTGGGATTGGGAAACAACAGCGCGAACCGGGTGTCCTGGTTGGGCGTCCAGATGACGCCGCCCGCGGGCAGCACCTTGACCGTCAGACGATCGAGATACCAAACACCGGCGGCCACCTGCCACTGCGGCGACAGCGTGAACACGCCCAGTCCGCGGCCCAGAATACGAATGCTGCGACCGTTCACCGCGCTGAAATCGCTGTAAACACCCACCCGCACATCCAAGTCGGCCGAAAACCAACTGGTGATCTGCGGGTGCCAACTCGTATCGAGATAAGCGTCATAGGCGTTCGGCGGCAGGTCGGGAAAGCCGCGAAAGTTGCCCGACGTCGGGCCGTTCCACGAGTGGTAGGTGAAACCCGGCGTAATGAACACCGGCGTGGCGACGGCGAGCACGGGCACCGCGAACACACCATCGAGGCCGACATCGTTGATGCCCAGACCGCGCGGTCCAAAGCGCAGCAACTGGGTGTCGTCGAGATGCAGTTCTTGCAGAAACCGCTGCCTTGGCGCCAGCGCACCGTCGGGTAAGGGTTGGCCGGGCAAGGGCTGGCCGGGCGGTGCGACGGCGGCGCCCCCCGGCGGACCGAACGGCCCGCCCGGTGGCGCCGAATTTGGCTGAGTAAAAGAGCCGGCGGGTGAAGCAACGGGCGATGCGCCGTAGGGGGTAAGCGAGGGAGGCTGGCTGGCCGGGTCGGCATACGGATCGAAGGTCGGCGGCGGAGACTGGGCTGGCGGCGGGGCGAAGGCAGTCGCGGGGCTTTGCTGGCTGTAAAACGGGCTGTCTGGGTCGATGGCGGTGGGAAAACGCACGCGCTGTTGTTGCGCAATGACCTCACCGGCGGCCCCCAAGGCCAGCAATACTGCAATCAGGCTGCGTAAGGCGTAGAGATGACTCAGCGTACGGCCCTCGCGTCGGAATCGACTCGGCCGAACTTTAGAAAAAAAGCCTCCGAGAAGGGATTTCAATATCGGCAACCCCGCCGCCGGTCAAGGCCGCTCTGCGCGAGGGCCCCCCGTTCGGCTTCCTTCCCAGACTTTTAAGGTCGAACGAGAAAAAAGTTGTCGCTCCCCACCAATAGGGTACAATGAGACGGCTCACGCCCCAGCTTCGTTTGGAGGGTGCCATGCAGACGCACTGTTCCTCGTGTGACGCGGATTTTGAGTCGGTCAGTCTTGACTCGCTTACCGTGGCCTGCCCCTCGTGCGGTACCGATTGCAGCAGTTTGCAGCCGACCTTGAGCGTTTCCCCTGCGAAACTTGGGTCGATCGCGCATTTTAAGTTGCTCGAACGGGTTGGTAGCGGCGGATTCGGCGACGTTTATCGCGCCCACGACCATAAGCTGGACCGAATCGTGGCAATTAAGATCTTGCGCCGCGGGGGCGGCGACGAGCGGTCCCGGGAGCTTTTCTTTCGCGAGGCGCGCGCCGCGGCCCAGCTTCACCATCCGCAGATTGTCAACGTCCATGGCATCGATTGCGACGGTGACGTGCACTACATTGTCAGCGATTTCATCGCCGGCGTGTCGCTTTCGAAATATATCAAAGCCCAGCGGATGACGGCCCGCGAAGCAGCGGAGTTGTGCGCTCAAGTGGCCGAGGCGCTCCAGCATGCGCATGCCGCTGGAATTGTGCATCGCGATCTGAAACCGGGCAATATTATGCTCGACGAGCGCCGCCGTCCCCACGTGATGGACTTCGGCTTGGCAAAGCGCGACGCGGGTGAAATCACGCTGACGACCGAGGGACAATTGCTGGGCACGGTGCCGTACATGTCGCCTGAGCAGGCGGGCGGCAATGCGCACCTGGCTGACTGCCGTAGCGATATCTACTCTCTCGGGGTCATGCTTTATGAACTGCTAACCGGCTCGTGTCCGTTCCGTGGGCCGGTCGAAGCGATCATCTATCAAATCTTACATGATGAGCCGCGCGCGCCGCGTAAGCTTGTCGCGACCGTGCCGCGCGATTTGGAAACGATCTGCCTCAAGGCCCTCTCGAAAGTACCGCAGCGGCGCTATGCGGCATCGCAGGATCTGGCCGACGATTTGCGGCGGTATTTGGCCGGCGAACCGATTGCGGCCCGCCGCGTCGGAGCCGCCGAACGCTGTCTGCGGTGGACTCGGCGAAATCCCGCGAAAGCGGCGGCCGCGGCGACGCTGGTGGCCCTTTCCATGGCCTTCGCACTGGCGCTGTCCGAAAACCGACAACTGCACTCGCAACACGATCCGGTCTACCGCGCGGTTCGCATACGCACCGACCCGCCGGCCGAACGCGTCGTTTGTGTGCCAATCAATGAAGAGAGCGGCATACCCATCGCTGAACGGCGGAGCTCTCTGCCCCAAAGCGGTGAAACGCGCCTTCCCGTGGGCGATTACCTGGTGGTCGCGCAAGTAGCAGGTTATGGTTTCCACGAAGTTTATCGGAGAGTGCCCGCTCCCGATGAGATGGTCGGCGGCCCGGAACCGCGAACCCGATGGCAATTGGCCAGCGATGGTTTCGTGGAATTGCCGACCATTGTCATTCAACCTCAAACGGAAGTCGTGGCAAGAATGTGCCGTTTTGAGGGTGGCGAATTCACCGTCGGACAATTGTCCTCGATGGGAATGATTGGTCATGCCGAGCGGGTCGACGATTTCTATCTCGATGTAACCGAAGTGTCGGTGGCGGAATTCCGCTCGGTGATGGGTGGATTACCCGCCGCGGGAACCGCGGTGGAGCCCCCCGGCGACGACGAGGCGGTCACGTCTGTCACGTTTAGCGAGGCGTTGGAGTTCGCCGAGCGATCGGGTAAGCGGCTGCCGAGTGAAAACGAATACGAATTCGCCGCAACCGTGGCCGGCGCACGTCGCTTTCCGTGGGGTGACAATCCGGCGCTGTTGACCGAATGGACGTTCGGCCCTGTCGGAACGCCGAGCGAAGACCACTTGCCCTCGCGGCCCGCGGTGTTCGGCCTGTTTTCGAATGTCGCCGAATGGACGGAATCGAATTATGTGCCATACCCAGAGAGACCGCCGCTGCCGGCTGAATTACGGAAACTGGCCAGCATCTCGCGCGTGGTGCGGGGCGGTTCGTTCGAAATTCAGCAGCGACGCGCGCCTCGGGTGACCGCCGCATTAGATCCAAGGGTGCCTGAGTTGGCCGAAATCAATACGCGCCGTCCCGGCCTCGGTTTTCGCTGCGCTCGCAGCGCGCGGCCGCGATTTTTAGATTAGCACCTGCTGATGGGAAGATGTTCCCGAAAGGAAGTGGTCATGAGTAGCTACTGTCCGCAAGCGTTGTACTTCTCAATGAACGGCGTCAATTATTACTATTGCCAGAGTTGCGATACGTGTAGTTTTGTCTGCTTGGCATTGAGCACCATGCCCGACTGCGGCGGCTGCTGCCCACGCTGCTGCGGCAGAACATGCAACGAAACGGTCAACAGCGCGACGATCGCCATCCTCGACGTCATCACACACGAAGACATCGTGACGATTCCCGGCGATGGAGTCCAACAGACCGACTACATCCAGGCGAATACCCCCTACAAACGGCAATATCCGGGCATCTCGGTAGATTCTGATGATCGGGCCACGCTGTACGACGACCAAGGCAATGCTCACTGTAAGCTCCGGCTTCTTAGCTTCCGAATCGATGCAGGCGGGGGAACTTGGCGGTTAGTAAACATCGGGCAACAGCTCGACCCCCTTGATACGGCGGCTGGGAAAAAGGCCAAGAAGACGATCCCAAGCACGGGAAAGTTCCACCGAGTGAAGCTGGATACCACGGGCGACAACCGCCAATTCGATATCATCACGAAGGATGACATTCAAGATCTGGCCCCCGCCGCCGCTGGCAGACCGAACGTTCGGGCGCGTCGGAATCGTGGTCGACAGCGCTAATACCGAAAGCTCTCTCGCCTATACGGCATCGACTAGATCAATTCGCGGATCGGTTCCCGCTCGACGAGATACTGCGGGCGGCCGGTGGCGTCGGCAATGGTGGCGCTGGCGGTGTCGATGCCTAGATTGTGATAGAGCGTCGCCACGACCTCCTGGAAATGCACCGGGCGGTCCTGAGCGTGCTCGCCCAAACGGTTCGTGCTGCCGATACACTGCCCGCCCCGCATGCCGCCGCCGGCCAGCAAGGCGCAGCTCACCTGCGGCCAGTGGTCGCGGCCGGCGCTGTTGTTGATGCGCGGCGTGCGGCCGAACTCGCCCCAAGCGATCACCGTGACATCGTTGAGCATGTCGCGGGCCTCAAGATCTTCGACCAGGGCGCTAAAGCCTTGGTCGAGCTTCGAACCATGGTCGCGCACCAGGTCAAAGTTTTGCCCGTGGCTGTCCCAGCGGCCATAGCTGAGCGTCACCACGCGGACGCCCGCCTCGACCAGTCGCCGGGCGATGAGCAACTGATCGTTCACCGTCGGCGCGCCGTCGTATTGATACTTGTAGGGTTTGCCGTCGCCATAGCGCTCGCGAACGCGCGGGTCTTCTTTCGAGACGTCCAGCGCATCGAGCAGCTTGCTCGAGCTGAGCACGTCGAGCGCCCGCTGGCCGAAGGCATCGACACCTTGCATGACGCCGCGCACATCCATCTCGGCCTGAAAGCGATCGAAGCTGGTGAGCAACCGGCGGCGGTCGTGCAATCGGTCGAGCGTGACGCCGTTGAGCTTCATGTTGTCCATGCCAGGTCCGTCGGGTTTGAAGGGCGCATAGGCCGCTCCCAAAAAGCCCGGCGTTCCGCAATCGGACCAGGGCATGTGCTGGGTGCGGGCGGCCAAACCGACAAACGGCGGTACCGAGGGATCGACCGCCCCCTGCAACCTGGCCGCGGCGGCGCCGAGCGAAGGCCGCCCACCGAGCGCCGCCAACGATGGCTCGGTCCAGCCGGTGTTGCATTGGAAAGCGTAGTGCGGCCCGGCGGAGCCGACCACCGAGCGAATCACCACGCACTTGTCCATGATCGAGGCGATTTTGGGAAACACCTCACCGATTTCGATGCCCGGCGTCTTGGTGGCGATGGGCTTAAACTCACCGCGGATTTCCGCCGGGGCCTCGGTTTTGATGTCCCACATATCTTGATGCGGTGGACCGCCGCCCAAGAAGATGTGAATGACCGCCTTATGCCGCGATGGCTTCGGGCTGCTGGCTTCGGCCCGCAGCAGATCGGCCAGCGACAGAGCGCCGGCGCCGACTCCCAGAGCGCCGATGCGCAAAAAGCTGCGTCGCGAGAGACCGTCGCAAAAACCTTTGACCGGAGATCCGAAGAGCGTCAACATGGCGGGGCACCTTTCGTGGCAGGCGGGACGCGCGGTGGGTATCCGTCGGCGCTGGCCTTTCCTCAAACGCCAGCGCGGCGGCCGCCCCACAGGCGCACGCAGCACCCGTTCGACCGCACGGATCAATATCTTTTTATCAGTGCGGCGAGCAAATGTCAAGGTGCCAAGCCTCGCGAGCCCGAAGCAAGCGATCGTCCCGCTGCGCTCGGACACGATTTCGGCATTCGTGGTGAATGCCGCTATGGCACCAATTGCGGCTCGGGCTGATGAAGCAGCGCGGCAGCCGGCTCCGCCAATGGGGCCGGCGCGACGGGCGTCAGGGCTTCGGCCAGTTGAATCTCGCGGCCAGAGGCTTGCTGCGCGACATAGCCCTTTACAAACTCGACCGTTTCGTCGATCTCGTCGGCCTGCAACAACAGCAGCTCGCCCGGCTGCGCGGTACGCAGCGCCGTTTCGACGGCCTGCAGGGCGCCCTGGATTTCGACAATCTCTTTGGCGCGCGACGCTTTCGCCAGCCCCTGGCGAAACAGTCCGATGATTTCGCCTTCGGTCCGGCCGCGGCGATAGTGGTCTTCGTACAAAACAACTCGATCGAAAGTCCGGCCCAGCAGTTCGCCTTGCTCAATCATGTCGCAGTCGCGCCGGTCGCCAGCCGCCGAATAGACCACCGAGCGCCGCGCGTGCGGAAACTGCTCGACCACGTCGATCAGGTTTTTTAGCGCCGAGGCATTGTGACCATAATCGACAATCACCGTGGCGCCGCCGATTTCGAGCAGGTTGAAGCGTCCGGGCACATGACGGAAATTGGCCGCGAACGAGGCCAATCCACAGGCGATCACGTCGAAGGCGATGCCCAATGCCCAACCCGCCGCCGTGGCGGCCAGCACGTTCTCCACTTGGAAGGCGACTCGGCCTCCATGCGTCAGCGGCACACGATCGAGCGTGGTGACGATGGATTCGTCGGCGCCTTCGGCGGCGATCAGCGCGCCGCCGCGAACAAACACCGCCCGGCCACCCTGCGCACGATGCGATTGGACCACCGCATCGGCGTCATGCCGCGCGAAGTAGATGACCTTGCCCGGGCATCGTTCGGCCATGGCTGCCACCAGCGGATCGTCGGCCTTGAGCACGGCATAGCCGCTCGGCGCGACGGCTTCCACAATACAACGCTTGACCTTGGTGAGTTGTTCGAGGGTATCGATGCCGCCCACGCCGAGATGATCGCCTTCGGCGATGTTGGTGACCACGCCCACTTCGCACAGGTCGAAGCCCAGCCCTTCGCGCAGGATGCCGCCGCGGGCGCATTCAAACACGGCGGCCTCGACCATGGGATTGAACAACACAGCCCGCGCGCTCTGGGGCCCGCTGCAATCGCCGCCGTCAATGCGCCGATTGCCCACAAAGATGCCGTCGGTGCAGGTCATGCCCACCAGATTTCCCTGCGACTCGAACAAATGAGCGATCAGGCGCGTCGTGGTCGTCTTGCCGTTGGTGCCAGTCACGGCGGCGATGGGAATACGGCCAGTCTCACCCAGAGCGAACATGGTGCCGACAATGGCCTCGCCCACCGGGCGAGGCTGTCCCGACGAAGGCTCGACGTGCATCCGCAGGCCCGGCCCCGCGTTGACCTCGACAAGGGCGCCGTCTTGCACTTCCAGCGGACGTGTGACATCGACGGCCAGCACATCGACACCGGCCACATCGAGGCCGACGACGCGAGCGGCTTCCACCGCCCGATCGGCCACCTCGGGATGCACCAGATCGGTCACGTCGGCGGCGGTCCCGCCTGTGCTCAGGTTGCCGTTGCGCCGAATGAGCACGCGAGCGCCGTCGCTCGGCACTGCGCTGGGTGAAAGGCCTTGCTCGGCCAGCACGCTGATCGCCACCGGATCGAGGCGGATTTTGCTCAGCGGCGTGGCGTGATCGTTGCCGCGGCGCGGATCGGCGTTCACCCGGTCGACCAATTGAGCCACGGTGTGGATGCCATCGCCGATTACCTGAGCCGGCTCGCGCCGCGCGGCGGCCACCATGCGGTTGCCCACGATCAGCAGCCGATAATCGGCGCCCGGAATGTAGCGTTCGACGATCACCGAATATCCGCCCTCGGCCGCGGTGTGGTAGGCGGCCTTCACCTGCTCTTCGGTGGTGAGATGGGTGGCGACGTTTTTGCCCTGGTTGCCGAATCGCGGCTTGACGACAACCGGCGTGCCCAGATCCTGCGCGGCGGCCCAGGCGTCGTCGGCACTGGTGACGGGGCGTCCCTCGGGCACGGGCACGCCCGCCGTGCGCAGCAATAACCGCGTCAGGTCTTTGTCTTGAGCGATCTCTTCGGCCACGGCGCTGGTGCGGTCGGTTTCGGCGGCCCAAATGCGGCGCTGTCGTTTGCCGTAGCCAAGCTGCACGAGATTGCCGTCGTTCAAACGCCGGCAAGGAATGCCGCGTGCTTTGGCCGCGTCGACAATCGCGCGAGTGCTTGGTCCCAAGCGGGCGTCCTGATTCAGTTCCGCCAGGCGGGCAATCTCGGCGGCCACGTCGAAGGGACGGTCGTATACGGCGGCCAGGCACAGCTCTCGTGCCGTCAGCAGGGCGGCCTTGGCGAACGATTCTTCTTCGTATTCGACGACGACTTTATAAACGCCCTCGATGGCGGTCTCGCGGGCACGTCCGTAACCAACGGTCGAGCCGGCCAACGATTGCAGCTCCAGCGTGACGTGCTCCAGAATGTGCGCCTGGTAAGTTCCGCGCCGCAGCCGCTCGAAAAAGCCTCCGCGTTCGCCGATGCTGCAACGATGCTCGATCATCGTCGGCAGCCAACTCATCAGCCGTTCGTTGAACCCGGGCAGCTCGTCCGAGGGCGAGTCTTTCAACTCGCCGAGATCGACCCACGCTTCCAAGACCGGGAAGTTCGCCCAAATATTCGGACCGCGCAATGCGAGAATCTTCTGTATTTCCATGCCTCTTCCAATCAAGAATTGCCCGGCTTATGCCATGATCCAATCGTACGTGATACGACAAGCGCGGCGCCGCCGCTTCGATGTACGCGGCCAGCGTGGCCGTAGTTTGATACTAAGCGCGAAATGGTCGGCGTGCTACTGTCTGTCACAACTCTGCCAATCATCGACGACGTTTCGCCGGCGGCATGATCGTCCCTTTCGGGATGACCGTGCGCGCCGGTGGAACCGGTCGGTGCGATGAAACAAGCTACACCGGGGCTGACGGCCTCGGCGGTCGAATCCAACAACCCAGAGCGGGGCGATCCGTCGCCACCGGCTGAACGCGCGACCCTTCGAGGGCCGGCCGCCGTTTGTTTCCAGATTGGAAGTCAGACACCAGACCGACTCCAGCGGTCCGGCAAGGCACCTATCATACATAAGATTCCGCAAATGGCAAAATCGTTACCGTTGCCGCCGCTCGACCCGAGCGGATTTTTCCAGGCCCATGCTCCGACGGCCGCTCAAAAGTCTCGGACTGCCCACCCAAGTTCCAGCGGCGAAAAGGCTTATGGTAACGAGCCACCTCGACTACATGGCCATGACCCGAACCAGCCACCACAGCGATAAGACGGCGACCGCCAGCCCCGCGCCGACGCTAATTACGAACCAGGGCGATTCCCAGCGGCTTCTGCGGACACTGGGCCGCTTGGTGGATAGTGACGGCGATCGCAACGACGTGTCAGAGCCGCCTTTCAATGCCGGATGGCGAAAGGCGTCTTCCAGCGGCGACGATGTGGATAACAGATCGTCCCAAAGCGAATTCTGCCTGATCGCTTTCTGCAGGGGCTTGGCGCGGCGCGGCTTGCCCGCCTGCTTGGCACGTGGGCGCGAAGTCGGCGATGGCGGAATCCGCGGCGGCGACAGCCGATCGAGCTCGTCGATGGGCGCCAGCCGCCACTCTTCGTCCGCGGGACGCTGCGCCGCGGCACCGGCAGAGGTTGCGTTGCTGGCAGCTTCCGAAGCGCGCAGCCAATCGTTCAGCGCCTGGCTCACTTCTTCCATCGTTTGATAACGGCGCTGGGGCGACTTGGCCATCATCCGGCGGCAGATCGCGGTCAGCGCCGCGGGGACGTCTGGCCGCTCGCCGCGAATGTCGGCCGGCTCGCTGGTTTGGTGCAGCATGATCCGCTGAGCCATCGAACCGGTGGGGAACGGCGGATGCCCGGTCAAAGCGAAATAAAGCGTGCCACCCAGGCCATACACATCTGCGCGGCGATCGGCGAGCTGGCTGTTCAGCGCCTGCTCGGGCGCAAGGTAATCGACCGTGCCCAGCACCTTGTCGTCAAACTCGCGGCTGAGCGCGGCGTCGATATCGTCGGCGATGCTGGCCAGACCCAGGTCGAGCACTTTGACGGTGCCGCGCAAATCGACCAGCAGGTTGGCCGGCTTCATATCGCGGTGTACCAACCCCGCGGAGTGGGCGTGAGCCAGCCCTTCGGCGGCCTGGCGGATGTAGTCGGCGGCTATGCGCGGCGGCAGCGGCCCATCTTGCTCGACCAGCGTTTTCAGATCACGACCGGGCACATATTCCATCACCAAGTAATGCACGTCGCCGTCGTGGTCGACGTCGAACGCACGCACGATATGGCGATGATCGAGCGTGGCCACGGCGCGGGCCTCGCGATGAAAGCGGCGCAAGTACGACGAATCTTCGACGCGGTTGGTCGGCAGCACCTTGAGCGCGACGCGCCGCCGCATCACCGGGTGCTCGGCCAGGTAGACGCTGCTCATGCCGCCGGTGCCCAGATGATCGAGCAATTTGTACTTGCCGATAAAGAAGCCTCGGTGCCGGCCTTCGAGCAGGCGTTCGCTTTGCCAGCCCGTGAGCAGCCCTTTGCGGGTCAGATGCGACGACAGCACCTGCGTATCTTGGCGGACCTGGTCGCCGGCCTGCTGCTGGAGCTCGGCGATTTCACGGTCGAGCCGGGCTTTATCGACCAGGCCGCTCCGCTCGATGACTTCCAGAAACTGGTGGGCCGATGGCTGCGTCATGGTGCGGAGCAAGACTGCACGCAGCGTGCCGCGGTGATGAGAATCGCTATAACCGATACATTTAAATCAGCTTTGGCAAAAAGCCACCCTTTGCTATTCGTTTCGGTTTAACTCACCGGCCAGGTCTGCCGAGATTACATGCCAGGGCGGCGATTTGCCGGCGGCCGGAGG
Organism: Pirellulales bacterium; assembly: GCA_036379195.1. Taxonomy (GTDB): domain Bacteria; phylum Planctomycetota; class Planctomycetia; order Pirellulales; family JAICIG01; genus JAICLL01. Next base: position 716 of record DASVHB010000495.1, on the reverse strand, counting down.
TGGAATTCGGCCCCACGCAAGGCCTTGCGTGCCCGGCTGGCTCTGATTCCCGCGACCGACCCGAAGACGAAACGATGGCCGATTCTCAACTAGCTCAGCGCGTCGACGCCGTGCTGCGAAGCAACCCACACATTTCACACCGCAATTTGAGATTTGAAGCGAATCAGGGGCAAGTGGTGCTGCGGGGCACCGTGCGATCGTACTACCAAAAGCTGATGGCGCAAGAAGCTCTCTTGAGTGTCGAGGGAGTCGAGGCGATCGAGAATCAGCTCGAAGTGCAGTGGCGAACCTAGTCGCGGCCGGCCCGGATTCTTCCACAGCCCGTGGAAGCCCGACGCGAAAGCAGGTTTCACGCCTTGGCCTCGTCGGATGATTCGATGAGTCCGGCTTGAAGACACTGCTGAGCCGCGCGATCGAGGGCCGGCAGATCCACGCCGCTACGCTGAGCCATGGCCAGCAAATCGTGTTGCCCATCGGCCAGGTTCAATAACCAGAGCAGCGCGGTAAGTTGCTCGTCGCGCTGGCGCGGGGCTGCCAGCGTGGGATAAAGTCCTCGCCGTCCCAACTGCGGCTCGCCATAGGGCATGGTGCGGCGGTAGGTCGCGCTGGCGTCGAGCGCTCCCAGCACCGCCAGGTAGGCATCGACCGATTCCACCAGCGCCTCAAACGAAATGAAATCGCGATGATCCAGCGACGTGTGATACTCGGCATAGGCG
>DASVHB010000494.1:0-4005 GCA_036379195.1 Pirellulales bacterium | reverse complement strand
CGGCTGGCTCCGACCAGGCGTTGCTGATCTCGTCGATCATCGTCAGCTTCGAAGAGCTAAACGCGGTGCGCACGGTCGATCGCAGCCGCAGTTTGTTGCCGAACAGCCGCGCCTCGTCGACCACTCCACTGACGCTCAGCTCGCCGCGATCGCCGTCGATCGTCGCCTCGACCCGCTGCGCCGGCCGGTTGGCAATTTGCCCGTGCAGCGTATGCATCAGCTTCCCGTCGCGCGACCATTCGGGCGGGCCGTTCGACTCCAGACCGCAGCGGCACAGCAACTCGTCAAATCCGCTCAGCCAGCCGATGCCGCTGGCTTCGTCCAGCGGCACGAACTTAGGATGCACGGGTCCGGCCACGGGCGAAGGCCAGCCAAGCTCCAGGCCATCGTGCCAGACGCGCCACAGGCCCATGCCCCGGTCGCACAGCACGGTGGCCCGCAGCCGCCCGTTGTCGATTTCGACGACATTCAGTCCATCGCGCAATCCACCCCGCAAGACGCGCTTTCGCAGCGAAAAACTGCCGCCGCTCTGGCCGATGTCGGCCGGGCCGAGAGACAGCTCGTCGACGAACACGTCGTTCGCGGTGTCGATGAACGACCAGGTTTTGCTAGGCATCCATCAGACCTGCTCAAACGGCCTTGGGCTTAGCGATGTTCACATAAGTGTGAACGTGCGGCGAGCCGCGGAAGTGCCAGACAAAGCCGGGTCCCTCGAGCCGCCAAATATCCCACTCCTGATCGTCGCCCAAGTTGTCGCTTTGATAGAACGCCGCGTGCAGCTTCTCCAGGCCGCCCTCGGCCTTCAAGATGGCCAGCGCCTCATCAACATCCTCCTGCCGATACGGCGCCAGGATGACTTTGATGACCTCTTCGACCAGTCCTTGCTGGTCTTTGGAAAGCTCGCCGACGGCGATGCCAGGAAACGCCGCCTGCGCGCCGCGCACCGGCACGTCGTTTTCGCGCGGGGCTTTCGCGATCAGGGCTTTCTGACGCTGCCCGCCGTCGAGTGCGGCGAACACTTCGTTGGCCTTCTGGGTCTGATAATAAAACACGTTGCCGGGCAGGCCCTTCTGCCCGTCGCCTTCGCCATGCCCGTAAATGATCGGACCACCGAACGCCGCGTTTTCCACACTGTCGCCATCGGCCCGAATGGTCAGGTGCCGCCCGGTCATCTCAAACTCGAACCCACCGTTGCCGGGCGTGCCAAACAAGGCGACGTGATACTCGCCAAAGCCGCCGGCGTCGTCGTCCATTTGCTTGAGAAACCGCTCGTAGCCGTCGGGGCTGGTGACGCCGCGGAAGATCTCGTCGATCGTGGCCTGCTGTTCCTTGTTAAAAAACTCGCTGATCGTCGGCTTGGTGATCGACCAGTTGGCATTGATCTTGGTCCGCAAGGGATCGTCGAACGCGAAGCAGACGGCTTTGCGCTGCTCGTCGGAGAGCGACTCGTACAACCGCTTAGCGGCGGTTTCGGCGGCGCTGCCGGAGGTCGGGGCCGACCAGGCGGGCCGCACGTTGCCCGCCAGTGGCAGGCCGGCGGCCAACGCCGCTCCGCCCACCGCGCGCACGAAATCGCGGCGCGTCAGACCGTCGACGCAATCGGGGCACGTGGTGCGCTGAGATCGGGTGTCAGTCGCTGGAGTCGTTTTTTTCATGGCCTGGGCCTCCTGATCTTGAAGGTGTCGCCCCGCGGTGGACTGGAGAGATAGTGTAACCGATTTGCTGGCGATTACACCACCTTGCGAGCCAGTAGTAGTGTCTTAATCGTGTGTTGCCGGGGTCGCAAACGACACCAACCCGAAGCGCAAGCGAGGCCGAAAGCTCGAACACCTTGATATAGGTGCCGGAGTTCGAGGAAGGACACCAACCCGAAGCGCAAGCGAGGCCGAAATCTCGAACACCTTGATATAGGTGCCGGAGTTCGAGGAAGGACACCAACCCGAAGCGCAAGCGAGGCCGAAAACCCTGCGTTTCCTCGCTTGCGCTTCGGGTTAGTGTGGTTAACAACAACACGGTTACGATGCTACCGCCTGAAGCAAGCTCAATCGGGCAGCTTGAAATCGGCAATCCAAAGCTGGCTCGAATGGTCGTCGGTGCGGTTGCTGGTCCACATCAGCCGCTTGCCGTCGGGCGAAAACACCGGCAGCACATCGGCCGTCGGATGATCGGTGACGCGCTCGATCGGCCCGGCGACGGCAAGCTGACCGTCGCGCACCTCGTACTTCAGCAGCCACAGATCATAATTAGGCCGCTTGGTGGGGTCGGAGTGATCGGCTCCGGTCCAGATGATGTACGGAGCGGTGGGATGCCAGTACGGCGCCCAGTTGACGCCCACATTGTCGGTGAGCGCGACTTCATGTTGGCCATCGACGCCGATGCAATAGATCTGCAGCATGTCCTTTTGTTTGCGGTCGCTGCGGAAAATCACCCACTGTCCGTCGGGCGAAATAAACGGCCCGCCGTCGTAGCCCGGAGCGTCGGTGAGCTGCCGCACGTTGCCGCCATCGGCATCCATCAGATAAATGTCGGGATCGCCGTCGCGCGTGCTGCAAAAGGCGATCGACTTGCCGTCGGGCGAATAGGCGCCTTCGGCGTCGTAGCCCGGCGCGTCGGTCAACTGCCGCGGATGCCCGCCGTCGCGATCGGCCTCAAAGATGTCCATATACGGATCGAACACCCAATCGTATCGCCGCCGCCGTCCCGCCGCGGCGTCGTCGGCCTGCTTGCGCCGCTCGTCGGCTTCGGTCTTTTCGAGTTGCGGATCGAGATGGCTCGAAGCGAATACGATGTGCTTCCCGTCGGGCGAGAAATAGCTGCACGTGGTGCGGCCTTTGCCGGTGCTCACGAGCTTGGGCCTGCCGCCCGCCAGCGGTTGCGTGAAGATCTGGTAAAAGGGATATTCGGCGGTGACCGCCTGGTAGATGATGGTCTTCTGATCGGGCGAGAAGTAGCCCTCGCCCGCTTTCACAAACCCCTCGGTCACTTGCCGTACGTTCGACAGGTAGCGCGACTCGATTGACTCATCATCCGCACGGGCGACCTCGACAGTCATGGCTGCTAGCGCGAGAATGAATGCCATGAGCGAGATGCAACGGCCGACGCAATTCAATCGCCGTATCCTTGATTCATCGGTGCGCTGAGCTTCTTCGGAAAAAACTGGTTTCATCATTCTTTCGGCGAACTTTGTGTTCTTCGTGTTCTTTGTGGTTCTCTGAATCCCGGGCCGATGGCGGCTCCTCATTATACGAGGCGACGATGAAGATTTACACCAAGACGGGCGACCGCGGCGACACCGGCCTGTTTGGCGGGCCGCGGGTGCGCAAAGACGACCCGCGGATCGAGGCCTATGGCACGGTCGACGAGCTCAACGCCGTGCTCGGCCTGGTGCGCTGCGAGCCGCTCGACGCGCCGCTCGACGACCTACTCGCGACCATCCAGAGCGAACTGTTCGATCTGGGCGCCGAGTTGGCCACGCCCGAGCCCCAGAGGCTGGGCACCCGCACCCTCGCCGCCGCCCACATCGCCCGGCTCGAAGCGGCCATCGACCAGCACGAAGCCGCGCTCGAGCCGCTCAAAGCCTTCATTTTGCCAGGCGGAACGCGTGCCGCCGCGCTGTTGCACCTGGCCCGCACCGTCTGTCGCCGGGCCGAGCGGCGGCTGGTGACCTTGGCCGACCGCGAAGTCATCTCCGCAGATTTGATCATCTATCTTAATCGTCTCAGCGACTTGCTCTTTGTCTTGGCCCGATCCGTCAACCGCGCCGCCGGCCTGGCCGACGTGCCGTGGAAAAAATGACAAACAGGATTCAGGATTCGGCATTCAGGATCCAGGGGAAGTAGGTCAGGCTTTCCAGCCTGACGCGGTCCGCGCTCATTTCCCGGTTTTGCATTTTGCATTTTTACTTCCCCCCCGCCCTGGCCGCTGGCCTCCTCCCGCTGCCCACTTCTCTCGTCCCCTGAATCCCGAATCCTGAATCCCGAATCCTCAGCTTCAACACCGGGCAGA
>DASVHB010000493.1:0-2232 GCA_036379195.1 Pirellulales bacterium | reverse complement strand
CGCGACCAACCACGTTTGCCATTACAAAGAGCCGAACGACCCTCGGCTCTGATTTCAGCTCCGCGATTGCCTCCACCGGGGCATCGCCAAGGCTCTGCCCCAGCCACCGGCCACCAGCCACCAGCCACCGGCCACCGGCCGCACTCCGCACTCCGCCCTCCACATTGTTCACGGGTGCTCGAACGACAACCGATGGCCATACAGTGCCTCGGTGATCTCTGCCCAGGCGTCCTTGAGACTCAGCGCCGGAAACTCCATTTTCTCGGTATCCGTTTCTCCGAGGCCCAACCGGCCGGCCTCCCAAAGATGCCGCACGGCTTGAGGGCTGAAACCCAATAGCCGCGCGCCGATGACATCGGCCGCCACCGGATCGCGGCTGGCAATGACCATGCCGGTCTCAACCGCATGGCCCATCAAGGGGCCGGTGCCGATCATCGCCGGATGTCCCACCGTCACGGCCAGGTGAATCGGAAATCGCTTCGCCATCGCCGCGATGAACGAGTGCATGTCGTCGAAGAACGATTGTTCATGCTTTTCTTTCGAGCGGGGATGCCCGTAGTAATCGGCGGCAGGATACGACATGGCAATGTTCTTCAGCGCCAGCGTAACCGTCGCCGTCGCGTGCAGCTTGAGCTGATTCACCGCGACGAGCGTTTGATATTCCAGCACGCGCGGATTGACCATAATCTTCTGCTGCGGACCTTTCACGTCTTTATCGGGGGCGTATTGCAACGCAACCTCGACAAACGGCGGACGGTTGTGGTCGAAAAATGTAGCGCCTTCTTCGCCCACCACGTCTATCAGCCCCGCGATGCGAAACACGTCGTCGGTCTCCGCCGCGCCGGCGCCGCCCGTGACGACCAGCTCTTTCGGACCGAACTGCTTCAGGTGCCGCAGCACTGCTCGCAAGGTATCGGGCTGGGTGACGCCGGTAGTATCGCTTTTCGAGGCCCACGTGTCGTTGGGTTTGACCGCCACCAGCTTGCCCGCGACAAGCTCTTGGAGGTCTAAATGGCCGAGGGCCTGTTCAATGGCCCGCTGGATATCAGAATCGTGCGTAATGGCGACTTTGGCCATGCGTGGGCTCCTCGTAAAGAAAGCAGCGTTCGGGGCGAACAAGAATGCAGGACATGACACGAACCCGAAGCGCTAGCGAGGAGCATCCCGGGGGCATGAGCTGCCTCGCGGAGGCTTCGGGGCCATGTCACGGGCCGCACGGGCAACCGAGAGCAATTGGCGCGCCCTCGACTGCCGCCGGCCGGCATGCCACAATCAGAAGCAAATGTTGATACCCCAGTACTCACTTCGGGCGATTCTGGCGGCGACCGCGGTCTGCGGATTTTTTTCGCTGATCGGAGCGGCGGCGATCCGCGGCTCGCCTTCGGCGGCGGCGGTGAGCCTGGCCCTGTTGGCGCTGATTATCATGCTGGGCGTGCATGCTCTGGTGTTTTTCGCGGTCTGGCTGTTCTCGCTGGTGATGCCGGGCCGCCGCGCGTCGCTCGGGCAATCTCCGTTCGCGCCGTTTGAAACACCTGCGCCCGAAAACCGGACGGTGCAACCATGACAGCATGTATGCGGGTCCTGCGCGCCGTGTGCTTCGCTGCGGCCGTATGTCATCCAGGGTCGGCATTCGCGCAGACCGGCGCCAACATGACCTCCACCGGCAATGGCCTGTCGCTGACGCTCATCACGCAGTGGCTCGATGGCGGCGGCTATCGGCCGCTGCGCATCGAGATCGTTCCCGCCGTCGTTCCGGTGGCCGATCGGACGGTCCACGTCGAGTTCACCGGCAAGAGCTGGGCTTTCCGCAGCCGCGAAATTCTGGTGACCGAAGATATCGAGGTACCCGCCGGCAGCACCAAGGTCGAAGCGACACTGAGTGTGCCTCAGCATTTCCCGTGGCAGCAGTATCATTTGGAGGTATGGATCGATGGCCGATACTCCAAGACGCTGTCGCAGCGCAACATCGGCATGGTGGGCGGCGTCTGGAACGGCTGGCACGAAGGAATGCCCAACGTCTTGGTAATCGCCGATGCATCCACCGCCGCCGGCGGGAAGATCGTCCCCAGCGGCATCATCGCGGCCGATCCGGGCAGCGGCGAATTAGCCCGGCTGCTGCCCGAAAATGCCAACGTACAGGCCGGCTATCGCACGGCCACCACCATCGCGCAGCCCGCGAACACCGCCACGCCGGCCATTCCGCTTTATACGCTGATGGCGGTGCCGCTCGAC
>DASVHB010000492.1:0-5076 GCA_036379195.1 Pirellulales bacterium | reverse complement strand
AGCAAAGCTTGAATGCTCAAGTCGGCAATTCTCAAGATCGTCAAGAACCCGGCGCCGTGCTGGTTTCGCGCGCCGAGATCGAGATTTTGCCAGCCCGCACTCATCACGTCTCGCCTTGTACGCGGAAGGTGGGATTTGTCAAGAGGCTAGTGTAGCAGATTCGCTAGCATGTTACAGGCATAAAAAAACCGCTCCCTGACGGCAGGCCGGAGCTACCGGGAATAGCCGGCTTCGACGCGCCAAGGAGCGGAGGCGGTGCTTGCTAACAGTATCCAAAGTGGACGCCCGCCGCCGGCGGTTACAGGGGCTGGCTTTCGGCCAGCGCCAGGTCGGTTTTGTCAAAGCGAGACTGCGAACCCCGAGATCGCGCCATCCGTAGGGCGACCTTCCTAGCCTGGATTGTTCATCAGCCAACACTAACCCGAAGCGTAAGCGAGGACGAGAACCCGACTTACCTCGCTCACGCTTCGGGTTGGTATGGGGCGCGCTGTTCGGCGGCTCCGGGGGTGGAGTACGCAATGCGGGCTAGGTCGCCCGCTGGAGAGTCAGAGAAAACCGCATGGACGACCTAGGAAGGTCATCCTACGTCAAAACGCGAAAGTCAAAACCGGGAAACGACTTGGGTTGGTTTTCGCTTTCTCGGTGGCCTGCCGATACAAGCGCTACGACCGACAGAATCGTTAAAGCCGTTAGATTTTGCCAGCCGAAGTCCACTAAGGCCGGTTGCCCTCGTTTCCGGGATCGGTAGGTTCCGCCGGCCGAAAGCGTGGCCGGCAGCCAAGCCGCCGGCAAGGTGGCCAGCGGTGGTTTCGTGTTTTTGGTTCTTACTTCGCTCGGGCGTTTATCAGGGAGGCAACCCGGTGGCTGTCAAGCATTCCGACCAGTGCGGCTTTTCGTCAACGAACCGCAATCCGGGGGGGCAAATCGAAAATCCAAAATTCAAAATCCAAACTCGTGCGACCCGGGGCATCGCCAAGGCCCTGCCCCAGCCGCCGGGCCGCGCTCACATCATTCCGCACTCCGCACTCCGCATTCCGCATTTGCTCCACCGCGCTCTCGCTTGCATCGCGCTCACCTCGTTGCTGGCGATTCCCTCGGGCTGCACTCGCACTTTCTGGCGCGGGCGGGCCGACCGCGAGGTGGCCTACCTGGTGGCCGAGAAATCGAACAATCCGCGCTGGTCGCTGCCGCCGGGATTCAACCTGAACATGGATCCCCGCAGCCGCTACTACGACCCCACCAATCCCGACCATCCGCCGATGCCGCCGGACGATCCGTACTCGCACGTCTACATGCACCATGTCGACGGCAAGCGGGGGGCGCCTTGGTGGCACATTAATGGCGAGCTGCCGTCGCTGCCCAACCCCGGTTGGCGGCAACTCATGGCTGAGTATTGCGAGATGACGCCCGAAGGCGCCGTCAAGCTCGATCTGCCTGGGGCGATTGCACTCTCTTATATCCACTATCCCCAGCACCGAAATCAGCTTGAGACCCTCTATCTTTCTGCGATCGACGTCAGCTCGGAACGGTTCCGGTTCAATACCCAAATCTATCCAGGCGCGGGGCTGAACTTCTTGCGGGCCGGCAGCTTACGCAACGGCGTGAGAACAGGAGATATCATCAACGGCCAGCCAACCGTGGTGCCGCGCAGCCAGCTCACGGCGACCTATGGCAACGCGGTTGGCTCGCCCGCTCTGATCAGCCGCGAGTTCGCCACCGGCGGCACGCTGCTGGTCAACTTCGCCAACTCGTTTGTCTGGCAGTTGGCCGGGCCACACTCCAACGTCACCAACTCGCTGATCAACATGAACCTGGTGCAGCCGTTGCTTTCGGGCGGCGGGCGGATCATTACGCTCGAAACGCTCACGCTGGCCGAGCGCACCTTATTGGGCAACTTGCGGCAATATGAGCGCTGGCGCCAAGCTTGGTTCTTGCAGGTCTCGGTTGGCGCGGGAGGCGCACTGGGGCAAGCCGGCCTGGCCCGTAAGGGCGGTGGATTCGGCGGCACAGGTCTGACTGGATTTAGCGGCCAGGGTACTGGCGGCTTGGGCGGCGTCGCTGCAACCGCGGGTTTCGGTGGATTCGGAGGCGGTCAGGGCGCGGGTGGCCTCGGCGGCGGAGCAACAGCGGCGGTCGCTGGCGCGGCTGGCGGCGGGGTCGGCCCCGTTGCTGGCTTTTACGGGATTCTACAGACGCAAGTGAGCATCGACAACGCGCAAAACGCGCTCAATCTGCAAATCCGCACACTCAAACTTTTGGAAGCGAACCTCGAAGCTGGCCTGATCGACATCACTCAGGTCGATACCTTCCGTCAAAGCATTGAGACCGGCAAAGCCAACCTGCTGGCGGCGCGTATTGCTCTGGAGAATCAGAAGGACGTCTTTAAGCAAGGAACGTTGGGCCTGCCACCCGACCTGCCAATGGTCTTCGACGATCCCTTGATCAAGCAGTTTCAACTGATCGATCCGCGACTGAACCGCTTGCAAGTGACGATCTCTGACTTGACCGACCGGATCGGCGACCTGCCCGAGGATCCGTCGGTAGAACAGTTGCGGCAAGTCGTCAGCGATCTCGACGTCATCCGCCGGGAACTGGGCGGCGCGTTTCCCACGACACGCGAAGATTTGCGGCTGCTCGAAAGCCGCAGCGAGGCGCGGATGCGCCCAATGACGCCCCGCGAAAGGGTGGACTTCATGGCCGAAAGGCAGCGAGTCGTCGATCGCTTTGCACAGCTTGAGACCCGATTCATACAGACCGAGGCCGATCTACAAGCGCTGAGTCGCGCTGCCGTGTCGGAAAACACAGCGCAAGTGGCAGACCACGCTGTTGCCTTGGCTAATAATATCGCGAACCTTGCGCAAGAAGTGACTTTGGTCAAGGCTCAAGCGCGGCTGGAATCGGTCGTGATCGTGCCGGTCGAGCTTTCAACCGTTGATGCGCTCAATATCGCCCGCGCCCACCGGCTTGATTGGATGAACCAGCGCGCTAGCTTGGTCGATCAGTGGCGGCTGATCTGCTTCAATGCCAATTCGCTGCGCTCGATCTTGAACCTTACGGTCAACGGCAACCTGGGTACCGTGGGCAACAACCCGTTCAAATTCGAGGCCAACAACGGCGACCTGACACTCGGCGTGCAATTTGCGCCGCCGCTTACACGGCTCCTGCAGCGCAACAATTATCGGCAGGCACTTATACAATATCAGTCTCAGCGGCGCGGTCTAATTGTATTTGAAGACCAGGTAAATCTGCAGTTGCGCAACGACATGCGTTCACTGCGGAATTTCGAGATCAACTTCGAGATCCAGCGGCAGGCGGCGCGAATCGCAATCCGGCGTGTAGACCAGACGCGCGAGGCGCTCAATCAGCCGCCACCGCCGGTGCAGCTAGGGCAAGTACCATCAAGCCTTGGCCCTACCGCCGCCACCAGCCTTTTAACCGCATTGCAAGCTCTAAGCGACTCACAAAACAACTTTATGGGCGCTTGGCTGCAACACTACGACGAGCGCATCCAACTCTACAACGACCTGGGCATCATGCGGCTTGACAACTGCGGCATGTGGATTGACGAGCCACTCGACAAGAGCCTTGCGGCGGTCGAGCAAATGTACCCGTTGCCGCCCGAGTTGCCGGTCGACTGGCTGAAAGACGCGGGCGCCACGCCGCCGGTCTTGCCGCGGAACGAGGGCATTCCCCCGCTGGGCGGCACCACGCCGACCGACGAGCAGCGGCGATTCTCGACGCCGGAGCGTGCTCAGGAGTTCAACATACAGCGGCCCGGCGAAGCCCAACCGCAACGTCAGCCCGAGAGCTTGCTGCCGCCGCCGGGCGTCACGCCGCCGCCGACACCCCCCACGCCGCCGGGCGAGGGCGACGAGGTCGTGCCGGAAGGTGCGGCAGACGGCAATCTAGACGAAGCGCCCGCCGAGTTAGAGGCGAGTGAGACCGGCGGCGCCGGCGACGCCGAAGAAGTCCGCCGCCGCGCCCCGCCCTCCAAAAAGCGCGGCATTCGCGAGTGGTTCTTCGGCAAGCCCAAAGCGCCCCAGCGGCTGTACTCGGCGCGGACTTAGTACCCGCGACGAGCATCAAGGTCATTTCACTGAGATCAGCGCATCCAGCTCTTGTTTCAACCGCGGCAAAATGGCGTCGTAGGGGAATGCGCCCAGCTCTTCGCTGCGACGCTTCAGATTCACAAAGTTCGGCCCGCACCACAGGCCCAGGTCGGCGTCGTCGGTCTCGCCGGGACCATTCACCCGGCAGCCCATCACCGCGATCGTGATGGCATGCTCCTTGGCATAGGCCGTCATCTCTTTCACTTGCTGGGCCAACTCGATGAAGGCTTCGTTTTCGACCCGCGAGCAGCTCGGGCAGCTAATGATGTTCAGCGTCTGCAAGCCATAATCGACCACGCTGCGCACGCGGCCGGCGGCAATGTCGGCCAGAATCTGCCGACCGGCGGCGATCTCTTCCGGCTTGCGCGAGTTGGGCACCGTGAGCGACACGCGAATCGTGTCGCCGATGCCGCGGCTGATGAGCTGCTCGAAGGCGATGCGGGTTTTGACGATGCCGTCGGGCGGCATGCCCGCCTCGGTCACACCCAGGTGCAACGGCACGTCGGGCCGCTCTTCGGCAAACCGCCGATTGACCTCGATCACCTTCCTGGGATCGGAATCTTTCAGCGACACGCAATACCGTGTGAAGCCCAGCGAATCCAAAAACTCGCAATGCTCCAAGGCGCTTTCGAGCATGGGGGTGATCGAGTCGTCGGCGGCGTATTTGTCGCGTTTGGCCGGATCGACCGAACCGCAGTTGACTCCCACGCGCATGGCGCAGTTGTTTTCGCCGGCCACATCGGCCAGAAACCGCACCTTGTCTTGCCAGGGCTTTTGACGTTCGTGGTGATAGAGGTGGCCGGGGTTGTAGCGCACCTTATCGACGTGCGGGGCGACCTGCGTGGCCAGGCGGTAGTTTTCTTGCAGATCGACCGAGAGGTTGGCTTGGGTGCGGCGGCGGATTTCGGCCAGGGCCTGGGCGTCGGCGGCGTTATCGACGGCGATGCGCACCACATCGGCGCCTGCG